>JAGCLL010000173.1 GCA_017647025.1 Alistipes sp.
AAGAAGTTCCTGCAGAAACGCTTGAAAAGGAAAAGGAAATTCTTCTTCAACAAGCCATTAACGAAGGCAAGCCCCAAAACATTGCTGAAAGAATGGTAGAAGGCAGAATTAAAAAATATTACGAAGACAACTGCTTACTCAATCAAAAATTCGTTAAAGATCCGGATAAGACCATCAGCCAACTTATGGTTGAAGCAACTGCACAAATCGGTGAAAAACTCTCCATCCGCAGATTCGTTCGCTTTGAAATGGGCGAAGGTATTGCGAAAAAGAGCGAAAACTTGGCTGAAGAAGTTGCAAAGCAAGTTGCAAAGGCACAAGCGTAATTACTTCAAAAGATTTTGGCAGGGAACACAACTTCATCGTTGTGTTCCCTGTTTTACCGTAACAAGAAATTTTTAAGGATGGAAAAATATGGCGGCAACCTATAAAAGAGTTCTCATCAAACTTAGCGGCGAAGCCCTTGCAGGAGAAAAGGGTTTTGGCATTGATCACGAAGTATTAAATCGCGTTGCAAACGAAATCGTTTCGGTTGCAAAAACGGGCGTAGAAATCGCCCTCGTTATCGGCGCGGGTAATTTTTGGCGCGGCAGACAAGGCTCGGATATGAACCGTGCCACGGCAGACCATATGGGCATGCTGGCAACCGCTCTCAACGCTTTGAAGTCACCACGCTGCATAGGAAGCAACTTAGCCAAAGCAACACGACGACCAGCCTCGTCATCAGCCAAAATCATCTCGCGTACAGCCTTGATACGGTCACCCTCGAAGAACATATGCTCTGTACGGCAAAGACCAATACCCTCTGCACCGAAAGCAAACGCCTGCTCTGCATCACGAGGAGTATCAGCGTTAGCACGAACCTTCATAGTAGCATACTTACCAGCCAACTCCATCAACTGACCGAAGTCACCGTCGAGCGAAGCATCCTGGGTAGCAACCTGACCGAGGTAAACCTCACCAGTCGAACCGTTCAACGAAATCCAATCGCCCTCCTTGATGGTCAAACCGTTAATTTTAATAGTACGAGCCTTGTAGTCGATATCCAACTCACCAGCACCCGATACACAGCACTTACCCATACCACGAGCAACTACCGCAGCGTGCGAAGTCATACCACCACGAGCAGTCAAGATACCTGCTGCGTCGAGCATACCCTTCAAATCCTCTGGCGAAGTCTCGATACGAACCAAGATTGCCTTCTGACCTGTCTCAGCCAATACCTTCTCTGCATCGTCAGCGAAGAACACTACTGGACCAGTAGCAGCACCTGGCGAAGCAGGCAAGCCCTTAACTACAACCTTTGCAGACTTGATAGCCGCCTTATCGAATACAGGGTGGAGCAACTCGTCAAGTTTCTCAGGCTCGCAGCGCAAAACTGCGGTCTGCTCGTCGATCAAGCCCTCTGCCAACATATCCATTGCAATCTTCACCATTGCGGCACCGGTACGCTTACCGTTACGGCACTGCAACATCCACAACTTACCGTCCTGAATTGTGAACTCGATATCCTGCATATCGGTGAAGTACTCCTCCAAGTGGTGCTGAATATCGTTCAACTCCTTGTAAACCTCAGGCATAACCTCTTCGAGTGAAGGATACTTCTCTGCACGCTCCTCCTCCGAGATATTCTGTGCCTTAGCCCAACGGCGTGAGCCCTCGATAGTAATCTGCTGTGGAGTACGGATACCAGCCACAACATCCTCACCCTGTGCGTTGATGAGGTACTCACCGTTAAAAATGTTCTCACCAGTAGCAGCATCACGCGAGAAAGCAACACCGGTAGCCGAACTGTCGCCCATATTACCGAATACCATCGCCTGAACATTCACTGCTGTACCCCACTCTGCTGGGATATTGTTCAACTTACGATAGAGGATTGCACGCTCGTTCATCCACGATCCGAACACTGCGCAGATAGCACCCCAAAGTTGATCCCAAGGGTTTACTGGGAAGTCCGAACCGGTCTGCTCCTTAACAGCAGCCTTGAACTTTGCAACCAAAACCTTCAAATCCTCGGTCGAGAGGTCGGTATCCATCTCAACACCGCGCTCCTCTTTCAACTCGTCGATGATAACCTCGAATGGATCCTGATCCTCCTTCGAAACTGGCTTCATACCGAGAACTACATCACCGTACATCTGCACGAAACGGCGGTATGAGTCCCAAGCAAAGCGTGGGTTACCCGACAACTGTGCAACTGCCTCAACAGCCTCGTCGTTCATACCGAGGTTGAGGATTGTATCCATCATACCTGGCAT
>JAGCLL010000025.1 GCA_017647025.1 Alistipes sp.
AACGCTCGATGTCAACCTCCTTCAAGTACTCCAACAACTGACGGCGCTTACCGATCATCTTCAACATCGCACGCTGAGTGCCGAAGTCGTGACGGTTGTTTTTGAGGTGCTCTGTAAGGTGGCTGATACGGTACGAGAACAATGCGATCTGGCTCTCTGGAGAACCAGTATCAGTGTTAGACTTGCCGTACTGACCGAAAAGCTCTTGCTTTTTCTCTGCTGTTAAATAAGCCATAATAGTAAAAAAATAAAATTAAGTTATTTAATAGTTAAAACTTCGTACGCATTCGCCTTACTACGAATCACGCCAAAGCGCTGCAAAGGTAGGAATTATATTCCTAATAACCAAGAGTTTTTGCCAAAGATTGTGTTTTTTGCACTCTTTATATTCTGCCTACGAAATCGAGTAGTGCCGAGGCGCATAATTTTGCCTCCTCGATAAAGCCCATATGTCCCGAATTTTCGAGCCAAACCACCTCTGCTTCGGGGTGCTCGGCAACCATTTTTTCGGCTATTTCCGGCACGATATATCCATCCTTGCGGCCGAGAATAAAGAGTACGGGTTTGCCCAATTTGTGGAGCATTTCGCTCTGCGCCTTGCGCTCTATCATTCCGTTCAGAAGTGCCACAATACCAGCATCTTCCGTCAGGAGAATAGTCTGCTGTAAATCCTCGATTTCGGTGCGGAAACGCTTGCGATTGTCGGGTGCAAAACCAGCCTCTGGTGCAGTGTTTACCAGCAACTCCTTTTTGCCCGATTTTATAATCGAGATTTCACGCTGTCGGTTCTTGCGCTTCTCCTCGCTGTCGGCATACGGAGTGGAGTGGAGTAGCACCACTGCATCGGTGCGCTCGGCATACCTCTCGGCAAAGGCGAGAGCCATATATCCACCCATCGAGTGGCCCACGATTGTGGCACTTGCGATATTGAGTTTATCGAGTGCAGCGGCAAGGGTGTCGGCGAGGAAATCCATAGTGTGAATCTCGCCCTTTACCTCCGAAATTCCGTGACCGGGAATGTCGAGTGTTACAACACGCACATCCTTGTAGAGAAGGGGTACAAACTCCTCCCAAACAAGCATATTTTCGAGGTAGCCGTGCAGTAGAACTACCACCTTTTCGCCCACTTCTGAATCGCAGATGTGCAGAGCCGAGTCGCCTGCCATTATGAACTTTTCAACCATTTTTTGCTGTTTTTGATTTTTTACTGCGTAAAAATATGGAAAATTCTCCAAATTTTACTATTTTTGAACGATTATAGAGATTTTTGAATGAAATTTGACTACATAAAGTGCCACGGTTCGGGCAATGAGTTTGTTATGGTCGACGCTGTAAAGTATGATTTACAGGGAGTTGACCTTGCAGAGTTTGCTCGTTTTATCTGCAACCGCAATAGTTCGGTTGGAGCCGATGGCGTATTGTTGTTGGTGGAGCGAGATGGGCTCTATGGAATGAGAATGTTCAACCCCGACGGCTCGGAGGCGGAGATGTGTGGTAATGGCATTCGATGTGTGGCACGCCTGGCGGAGGAGTATGTTGGCGAGCGCAAGTTTGATATGTTTTCGGGCGGTAACATTTACCACATAACCCGCGAGGAGGATATTTTTCCGGCAATACCTACCTATGGCGTAGATTTGGCAGTGCGTCTTGCGAGTGCTGACTTTGGTTTTGCCAAAGGTGCGGAGCAGTTTATTTCGCAACCTATCGAGCCTCTCGATGCGGAGTTGCTTTGGACTGCGATAAATGTGGGTAATCCGCATATTGTAGCGGAGGTTGAGGAGATTGATTACGACCACTTGACACGCCTGGGCGAGCGAGTTTTGGAGTTGAAAGAGGAGTTCCCAAAGGGAATAAATGTATCGCTTGTGAAGGTGCTTGGCGAGAATAGAGTTTTTGTGGCGACCTACGAGCGAGGTGCCGGTATTACAGCCTCGTGCGGTACGGCAATGACTTCGAGTGCTATGGCAATGGCGTTGAATGGTCGTTGCGACTACTGCAAGGTTATCGAGGTGGAAAATAGAGGTGGCGCAGTGCGTTGCATCTGCCATAAGGAGGGCGGTTTACATACCCAATTGATAGGCAATGCCTCCTATATCTCGCACGGTGAGGTGTCGGCAGAGGAAGGTGAATTTATCTACACGGAGCAGGGTAAGTACGATGCGGAGATTGCCCTATATAACGATTTTTTGAGTTCAAAAGCATAGTAGAGTAGGATGAGGAGATGTTTATACATAGTTGTTGCGTTGCTGGTGGGAGTGTTGCTCTCATCGTGTAATGTTACACGCCTTATCCCCTCGAATGAGTATCTGTTGCAACGAGTAAAGGTAGAGGAGGATAAGAGTCTGCCTCGCTCGGAACGAGTGAAGGGCGACGAGGTTATGAAATATATCCGTCAGAAACCCAACAAGCACTTCCTCGGTACCGATTTCTATGCTTGGATATATCTTATGGCCAATCCGGAGAAGGATAACGGCTGGAACAACCTTAAACGCAAAATGGGAGAGCCTCCGGTACTCTTCAATATGCGTGATACGGAGCGTTCGGTCTCGAACTTAAAGGTATATCTCGATTCACGAGGATACTACTCTTCGGATGTCGATTTCGAGGTGGATACCACCTATCGTCGTAAGCGTGCAAAGGTAACCTATTCGCTTCATCAGGGTGAGCCGTACCACATAAGTTCCATTGCTTACGACTTCCGAGATCGCAATCTCGAACCTGTGCTTTTGCCTGATACTGTGAACACCTTGTTGCATAGAGGTGATATTTTTGATATCTCGGTATTGGAGGCGGAGCGCCAGCGAATAGCACTCTACCTCAAAGATAGGGGTTACTATAACTTCTCGGTGAACAATGTGTCATATTTGGCAGATACGCTTGGTGGCGACCGAAAAGTGGGCGTGAAGGTTATTATCAACCAAAACCTTGCGGGCTACAATGCCAGAGGTGAGGCTATATATGACAATAACGAGGTCTACCGTTTGCGCAATGTAAATGTTATACCTCGCTATAATGCAGTATTTGCCAAGAGCAACTCCGAGAACTACTTCAAAGGGTTTGACTCGGTGGAGTATAAGGGCTTGAATGTGCTGTTTAGGGATAAACGCCCGAAGGTGCGCCCAAAGGTTTTGCGTGGGGCTATACCTATCTATCCGAACTATCTCTACAACTATTCGGAGGTCAATCGCACATACTCAAACCTTATGGCTATGGGCTACTTCAAGAGTGCTCGTATTAACTTTACCGAGGTGCAAAATAAGCAGATTAATCCTTCGGCAAAAAGACCTACGGAGCGACTTCTCGATTGCGATATCTACTGCACACCAGCCTTGCAGCAGAGCGTAAAGGCGGAGTTGGAGGCTGCAACAACATCGAGTTTCTACGGTTTGACGGCATTGCTGGGTTATCAGAATAAAAATATCTTCCGAGGTGCCGAGATGTTGGAGATTACGGGAACAGCAGGATACGAGTATATGAAGGCGCCGAACTCTAAAAAGAAACACGCTATGGAGTTTGGTATTTCGGCTTCACTCTCGTTCCCTCGCTTCCTGCTTGCGGACTATGCTATACGCAGCAACACTACTGCCCCCAAGACAAAATTCGAACTTTCGTATAACTATCAGGATAGACCATACTATAAGCGAGGTCTGTCGAGTATGTCGTGGGTATATTCGTGGCGTAGAAATACCAATTCGTCATTTGTTATTCGTCCGATAGGTATTAATTTGGTGGATGTATCGTATATCGACCAAAACTACTTCAATTCGCTCCAAAACAAGTATCTCAAATATAGTTTTCAGTCGCAGTTGATAGTTGCTATTTCGGGTTCGTACCTCTTGAAAAAGAGTTACAAGTCTGCTCCGAATAATACGACTACCGTGCGAGCAAATCTGGAACTTGCGGGCAACTTGTTGAGCGGTTTGGAGCACCTTCTATCGAAGCCTGCCGAGGGCAAAGATTACTACGAGTTTCTGGGTATTTGTTTTTCGCAATATGCCCGCGCTGATATAGATGCCAGCCACAAGATTATGTTCGGCAAGGTTACAGCCCTGGCTGCTCGACTCTATGCGGGTTTGGCGTACGCCTATGGCAACTCCGACGCTGTGCCATTCGACCGCTTGTTCTACGCAGGAGGTAGTAACAGTATGCGAGGTTGGGCACCGAGAACTCTCGGTCCAGGCGCTTCGCCAGCGCCATCAAATGTGGTCTATCCTACGCAGTTGGGCGATATGAAGTTGGAGGCTAACTTGGAGTTCCGTTTCCCAATCTGGGGTATGTTCCACGGTGCAACCTTCTTTGATTTGGGTAATATCTGGTATGTTGACCGTAAGAATGTAGAGTACCCTGATAGTTCGGTATTCCACTTCAAGGAGTTCTACAAGCAGTTGGCGTTCAATACGGGCGTAGGCTTGCGCCTTGATATTAAGTTTGCTATTTTGCGACTCGACTGGGGTATTCAGTTGCACAACCCTAACAACCCTGTGGGACAACGATGGATACACAACTTTAAGTGGCGTAACACCTTCCTTAACTTTGGTGTAGGCTATCCATTCTAATCAAAGAGAACCATTTTTTGCAGTATGACAAAGATAGAATACAAATATCTCTACAACATAAACTCTCCCGCAGATTTGCGCAAACTCTCGCTCGATGAGTTGCCTCGTTATTGTGATGAGGTGCGACAATATATTATCAAGCAGTGTGCGATAAATCCAGGTCACCTCGCATCATCTCTCGGTGCGGTGGAGATTGCGGTGGCTCTGCACTATGTCTACGACACGCCAGAGGATAAGTTGATTTGGGATGTTGGGCATCAGGCCTATGCCCATAAAATAATCACTGGTCGTCGTGATGCCTTCACAACCAACCGTCGTTTGGGTGGTATTAGCGGCTTCCCCCGTATGGCAGAGAGCGAGTATGACGCCTTTGGCGCAGGACACTCATCGGTGTCGGTGTCGGCTGCCCTCGGTATGGCAAAAGCCGCAAAGTTGCAGGGTAAAGAGTTCAAGACGGTGGCTGTGATTGGCGATGGCTCGATTGCAGGTGGTCTTGCATTCGAGGGACTCAATAATGCTGGCTCGGATAAGAACAACGATATTTTGGTGATACTTAACGACAACAATATGTCGATTGACAAGTCGCAAGGAGCATTGAACAACTACCTCTTGCGCCTTTCGACCTCGTCGAGGTATAACCGCTTGAAGCAGGGTTTATGGTCGGCACTCTCTCGTACACCTCGCCTATTGAATTTATGTCGTAAGGCGGGAAATGCAGTAAAACACGGCTTGTTGCAGAATAGCAACCTCTTCGAGAGTTTAGGGTTTAGATATTTTGGTCGTGTTGATGGCCACAATGTCCAGCGATTGGTGCGTACATTGCAGGCGTTGAAGGGCATAAACTCTCCGAAGTTGTTGCATATAATCACCGAGAAGGGGCACGGTTACGCTCCAACCAGAGAAAATCTCTCGGTTTGGCACGCACCGGGCTGTTTTAACCCCGAAACGGGTGAGAGAATTAAGAGCGCATCGAAGGCGACACGCTTGCAGGATGTCTTCGGACAGACGCTGCTCGACCTTGCCAAGATGGATAAGCGAGTGGTTGGTGTTACTCCTGCTATGCCTTCGGGCTGTTCGATGAATATAATGATGGCGGAGATGCCTGATAGGTGCTTCGATGTGGGTATTGCCGAGGGCCACGCCGTAACCTTCTCGGCAGGTCTTGCCGCAGCAGGTCAGGTGCCTTTCTGTAATATCTACTCAACATTTATGCAGCGTGCCTACGATAATATAATTCACGATGTTGCGTTGCAAAATCTACCTGTTGTATTCTGCCTTGATAGAGGTGGATTGGTGGGTGAGGATGGTGCTACGCATCACGGTGCATTCGATATAGCATACCTCTCTTGCATACCTAATATAACAGTTGCTACCCCTTCCGATGAGTGGGAGTTGCGAAATATGATGTTCACTGCATTGCAGAGTGATGCACCATTCGCCATTCGTTACCCTCGTGGCACTGGTCGAGGTACGGAGTGGCGCAATATGCCATTCGAGGCTATCGAGGTGGGTAAGGCTCGTAAGGTGCGAGATGGCGAGGATGTGGCAATTTTTGCCTTCGGAACACTCTGCGCCGATGCCGAGAAGGTTGCCGAGCAGGCAAAACTTATAGGTGTCAGTGTTGCAGTCTACGATATGCGCTTTGCCAAGCCATTAGATGAGCAGACGATATTGGAGGTGGCACGCAAATTCCGACGCATCGTAACCGTTGAGGATGGTATTCTTCGAGGTGGAGCAGGTGAGGCGGTTGTTAAACTCCTCAATGATAACAAGGTTGAGGTGCCTGTTAAGTGTCTGGGTATAGATGACAAGTTTGTCGAACACGGTACAGTTGCCGAGTTGCGTAACTTGTGCGGATATGATATGGATGCTATTCTGCACGCCGTAGTAGAGTAGAATTTGTATAACAAGGCTCTTTTGGCATCTGCCTTGCCTGGGAAATGCTCATTTACGCCGAGTAAACTCCGCTTTCCCAGCCTGCGAGCAGCTTCAAAATAACTCTTGTTATAAAAATTCTGGTAATAGTAAAGGGTGTTCAATCAAATGACTGAACACCCTTTACTATTTATATATAGGTATCTCTTTATTTTACATTCTGCAACTCCACCAACTTGGCATATACGCCACCCTTGGCGAGCAACTCCTCGTGCTTACCCTCCTCTACAATGCGACCTTCGTCGATAACAAAAATGCGGTCGGCATTCATAATGGTCGAAAGACGGTGAGCAATAACCACCGATGTACGACCTTTCAACAACTTGGTAAGAGCATCTTGTACCAACTTCTCACTCTCGGTGTCGAGTGCAGAGGTTGCCTCATCGAGAATCAAGAATTCAGGGTTTTTCAATACCGCACGAGCAATGCTCAAACGCTGGCGCTGACCACCCGAAAGTTTTGCTCCTCTATCGCCGATATTGGTGTTGTAGCCATCTGGACTCTCCATAATAAAGTTGTGGGCATTTGCCACCTTGCAAGCAGCGATAATCTCCTCGTCGGTAGCCTCCATATTGCCGAGTGCGATATTGTTGCGAATGGAGTCGTTGAAGAGAATTGTCTCCTGCGATACAAGGCTCATTGCAGCACGCAATGACTCTTGCTTGAACGAGCGGATAGGCTTGCCATCGAAGAGAATATCTCCGCTGTCGGTGTCATAGAAGCGCTCCATCAACTCGCTCAAAGTTGACTTTCCGCCACCCGAAGGACCAACCAATGCGACTGTCTCACCCTTGCGTACCTCGAACGATACTCCCTTGATTATCTCACGGCTCTCGTCGTACGAGAAGCGTACATCACGGAACTCTATTTTATCGTTAAATCCCTCGAATTCTACCGAGTCGGCACCATCTTTAATCTCGTTATCGGCATCAAGAACTGCGAATATGCGCTCTCCTGCTGCCACACCCTGGTTGATGTTTGCGAACTGGTCAATAAAGGCACGAACAGGTCGTGTGATTTGCGAGAAGGCAGCAATAAATGCAATGAAACCTGCTGCGCTCAACGAGCCATTCATAACCAATGCACCTCCGAATACCAAGATGATTGCCACTGCGGTAATGCCGAGGAATTCGCTCATTGGCGACGCCAACTGCTGACGGCGAGCCATCCATAAGAGCGTATCTGCCAAGTTTTGATTTAGCGAGTGGAACTTCTCTTTGATATACTCGGTAGCGGTGTATGTCTTGACTATTTTGATGCCTCCGAGCGACTCATCGAGTACGCTTACAAGGTCGCCCATACGCTGCTGACTTTTACTTGCAGGGTGGCGTAACTTCTTGACTATATTGCCGATAATCAAGCCTACCATAGGCAAGAACAACACCGAGAAGAGTGCCAACTCCCACGATATGTTGAGCATAAGCACAAGGTAACCGATAATTAGGAAAGGCTCACGGAATGCCACCTGCAAGGTGTTGGTGATGCAGTATTGCACAATCACAACATCCGAGGTTATGCGTGACATAATATCACCCTTGCGCTGACCGCTGAAATAACCTACATCTTTGCCAATTACGCTGTCGAACATTGTGTTGCGCATACGCTGAATGGTCGAAACTCGCATATTCTCGACTGTGTAGCCACCGAGGTAGCGGAATAGGTTCGAGAAGAGGTTCATTACAATGAGTATCACAGCCAACAAAGCCAACACATTTGTAACCTTCCACTCAGTGCCGAAAATGTGGGTGTAGAAGTAGTTGAGCCACAACTGCAACGCCTCACCCTTGAACGAGAGTGCAGGCATATCATATACCGGTGTAAAACTAAATCCCTCCGAGAACATTGAGTTCAGGATGGGGATAATCATCGCATAGTTGAATGTGTTGAATAGAGCGTGCAGAGCCGCAAAAAAGAAGTACGGAACTGCAAATCTGCTGATTGGCTTTGCAAAGCCCAACAATCGTAGATAAGTCTTGAACATTTTTCGATAATTTTCAATTAAACCAGCCCCTCGGCGTGATACTCATTCACCGAGTCGATATAGTGCTGAATGGTCTCCTCCATCGATACAAATGACTTTCCTCCGGCGGCATTTTTGTGACCTCCGCCATTAAAGTATCGACGAGCAAAGGTGTCGACATCGACATTGCCTCGTGAGCGCAACGATACTCGGTTAAAGCCTGCCTGCGCAGTAAACATTGCCGACATCTTCATCTTCTTAATTGAGAGCGGATAGTTCACAAAGCCCTCGTTATCGCCCTGCTGGAACCAGTAGCGGCGCATCTCCTCCTCGGTGAGCGACATATACGCCACACGACCACCGAGCAAGGTCTTCATCTTGCGGTTGATGGTGTAGCCGAACAACTTGGCACGACCTTCGGTGAAGGAGTTGTAGACATTGTTGTATATCTGCGGAATATCTATACCCGTACCCGACAACACAGCAACCGCCTCAAACAATTCAGGTGTAAGAGCCGAAAATGCGAAGTTGCCCGTGTCGGTCATAATGCCGACATAGAGTTGTGTTGCCACCTTCTCGGTTATCGCCTCCTTGCCGTAGAGTGCCACGATTACCGAGTACATCAAAAATGCTGTGCTCGACAAGTCGGGGTATGAGAACATAATATCGAAGCCCTCGGCAGGGTAGAGGTGGTGGTCGATAAGCACACGCTTTGCAGTGGTGTTTTTAGCAACCGCCTCGCCCAAGGCATCGGCACGAGTCAAGGAGTTCATATCGGCACAAACGATTACATCTGCCTCGTCGAGAGCCTTCTCGGTGCGATGCTCCTCGTCGTTGCGATAGATTATAATGTTCTCCGAATTTGGAATCCAACGCAGATAGTAGGGGTAGTTATTTGGTAGTGCGCAAGTTACCTGATGACCACGAGCAGTCAGGACCTCTGCCAGCGCAAGCGATGAGCCGATAGCATCGCCATCGGGATTTGTGTGACCTACGATAACGATATTTTTAGGCTCAGCGAGGAGGTTTCGGAGCTCCTCAACTCTCTCTTTATCTATATTCATCGGCACAAAGTTACAAAAAAAAACGAAAAACGGAAAACTTCCATTTTGGCTTTCAGCCATTAGTCATTGGCTATTGGCTTTTTACACTTCGATTGATAGAATTTACAATAGGAAGTTATACCACACTGCTCGCACTTCGGTTTGCGGGCAAGGCAGGTGTAGCGACCGTGCAAAATCAGCCAATGGTGAGCAATCGGCAATAGGTGCGAAGGGATATACTTTTCGAGTTGCAACTCGGTGGCACGAGGAGTTTTCGCTCCAACCGACAAGCCTATGCGAGCCGATACCCTAAACACATGGGTATCAACTGGCATAACCTCTTTATTCCAGATTACTGCACCCATAACATTTGCAGTCTTGCGACCTACGCCTGGTAGTCGCATCATCTGCTCGATGTCGCTCGGTACCTCGCCACCAAACTCCGCCACAAGCATACGAGCCATACCTGCAAGATTTTTCGCCTTGTTATTCGGATAGGAGATACTGCGGATATATTCATAAATCTCCTCTGGCGAGGCCTTTGCCATATCGTAGGGTGTAGGATACGCCTCAAAGAGTGCCGGTGTAGTGAGATTTACTCGCTTGTCGGTACACTGCGCCGAGAGAATCACAGCCACCAATAGTTGGTAGGGATTTTCGTAGTTGAGTTCGCTCTCCGCCACAGGCATAGCCTTCTCGAAGTACTCAATCACCTTCTTATATCGCTCTTCTCGTTTCATAGTTTTTATTTTTTATGGCAATAAATGGCATGCGCTCGCTTATCGCTCGCTGAATGGCATTTAATAACATTTAATGACAAATAAAATAACAAAAAACTCCTCCGACTTGTCATTCAGTAGTCGTTAGACTGCGTTTGCCATTCAGGGCTGAAAGCCCGAATGCCATTAAATGTCATTTTTGTTGTCGCACGATTAGTTTCCAATTTTCGTTTTACGAAATAATTTCTTCGCAAAAAGTCCGTAAGGCTTTATATTGAAAATTTGGATTGGCAACGCCTTAATCTCTTGCCACCAACGCTTCACGAAATTACCCACCGAGCCGATATGCGAATATACCCACAACGCAGTGTTCATTCGCTCACGCAACAAATGTTTGCGTTGGCGAGAGGTGTTGTAACGCTCATCAAACCAGAGTTTTATATTCGATGACGAGTCGCAAAATGCAAGTCGCTTTGCAAGGCTTGTGCTATGGCTTACACTATCAGCAAACACACGATGTACCGCCATTACTCTGTCAATATATGCGACCTCGGAATGTGCCGCCACATAGAGCCACATCGGCAAATCTTCGGTCAGCCATTCGGAACGATTTTCGGGCTGCTCGGTGGCATAATAGTCCAGTACCAAATCTCGGCGAGCCAGAGTTGTGCAGTTTTCTACGCACCAGTCGTGCAACAAAGTGTCGAGCGAAGTGTGTCCCTTTCCAGTCGGAAAATAACCAATCAAATCGCCATTTTTATCTCTGCGCTCGGCACGGGCATAACTCAATCCTACATTCGGATTTTGCTCCATTAGAGCCACCTGCATAGCCAAATGCTCGGTATCCAAAAAGTAGTCATCGCCATCGCAGAAAGCGACATATTTTCCCTTTGCCGCCTCTACACATCGGCGATAATTAGCACGCCAACCAACATTTTTGGCAGAGGTTATCAATGTTACTCTATCTGGATATTGCTCTGCAAACTTTTTGCACACACCCAATGTTTCATCGCTACTACAATCCTCTCCTAGCACTATCTCCACACCGAAGTCGCATCGCTGCGAGAGTGTCGCATCAAGGGCATCTGCCAGATATGGCTCGTGGTTGTATGTTGTAACGATGACCGATACAAGTGGTGTCATAGCGATTATAATTTTGTAAGTTTTGCCAACTTTGAGAGCAGAGTCTTCTCCTCGCCACTTGCAAAGCGAACAACGAGTTTATGGTCGGTAGCAAGTGGTACAACTTGCACAATCTCGCCCCTACCGAAGCGAGGGTGCTCAACACGCTCTCCCACCGAGTAAGCGCAAGGCTCTGATATAACCTGACCAACTGTCGAAGAGGTTGTTACACGGCGCATACCCGAAACATCACGCTGTGGAGTTGAGAGTTGAGAGTTGAGAGTTGAGAACTTTTCTGTTCTATTCTCACTCTTTGGTTTTTGCTGGTAGCGGACATCGAAACGACGGCGCAAAGTGTCAATTGCGCTCTCATTTCTGTCGCCACCCCCAACGACCTTAACTGTTCCGCCCTGCTCGCTACGAGGTTTAGCACGAAGGTTGAAATCGCACTCAACATACTGCTCATCAATCTCCGAAAGGAAACGGCTCGGCTTGGAGAACTCCATACTTCCCCACTTAAATCGCATATCAACACACGATAATGTTGCCAACGATTTTGCACGGGTGAGGGCAACATAGAACAATCGTCGCTCCTCCTCTATACCCTCGACTGTTTCGAGCGCACGCTGTGACGGGAAGAGATTCTCCTCGCAACCTACCACATATACATATTCATACTCCAAGCCCTTGGCAGAGTGTACTGTCATCAAAGTTACTCGCTCCTTATCCTCCTCGTTATCACTTTCGTCCATATCGGTGAGGAGCATCAACGACTGCAACCACTCCTCAATGGTGGCACTCTCAAACTCTTGGCGCTCACCATTACGAATCTCCGCCTCGACCTGTTCGTTGAACATCTGCATCGAATTGACCACCTCCTCCAAGTTGGCAACAGCCGACTGCGCCTCTGGGGTGTTCTGCAAACGATAGAATGGCAGTAATCCACTTCGTACCGCCACCTCCATACCGAAGTCGTAGAGCCCCTTGTGTTCACGCTCCAAAGACAACGAACGAATGAGAGCCACAAACTCGGTAACTTTCTTCACGATTGCCTTCTCGACCGAGTCGGCAGGTGTCTGCTCAACAAGAGCATCAACTGCCTCCCACATCGACACTTGTCGCTGTTGCGCCATTGTCTCGATGCGGGCTACCGTTGTGTCGCCAATACCTCGTGCCGGAGTGTTGATAATGCGCTTGAACGCCTCGTCATCACGAGGGTTGATGATAAGGCGGATATAGGAGAGCATATCCTTTACCTCTTTGTGGTCGTAGAACGAACTACCCTTATAGATTTTGTATGGAATACCTCGCTGTCGCAGTGAGTTCTCCAACGCTTGCGATTGGTTGTTGGTGCGATACAAAATTGCAACATCGCTCCACTCTTTGCCACCCTCACGCACTCTATCACGCAAATCGCACACTACCAAGTCAGCCTCCTCGCGGTCGGTGTATGCCTTGAAAATACGGATTTTTTCGCCACTTGCGCCCTCCGAGAAACAGACCTTCTTCAAGCGACGAGAGTTGTGGTTTATAACCGAATTGGCTGCATCAACAATTGTTTGTGTCGAGCGGTAGTTCTGCTCCAACTTAAAGACCTTTGTCTCTGGATAATCTCGTTGAAAGGAGAGGATATTCTCGATTTTTGCCCCTCGGAACGAGTAGATACTCTGTGCATCGTCGCCCACTACGCAGATGCGCGAATGGTGCTGCGCCAAACGGCGAACAATGATATATTGGGCATTGTTGGTGTCTTGATACTCATCAACCAACACATATTGAAAACGCTCTTGATACTTCGCCAATACCTCAGGGTGGTCACGGAACAAGAAATTTGTTTGCAATAACAAATCGTCGAAGTCCATCGCACCATTGAGTTTACAACGACGGCAATACTCGGCATAGAGATTGCCGAATTCTGGAATTTGAAGTTGGCGATCCTCGGTTGCTAACATCGAATTTTGAAGGTATGCCCCTGGCGTGATAAGGTTGTTTTTCGCCATCGAAATGCGAGAAGCGATAATGTTTGGCTTATACTTCTCGTCGTTGAG
>JAGCLL010000174.1 GCA_017647025.1 Alistipes sp.
ATTCGAAACGGTGAAAGGCTCTGAGTAGAAGTAGAACGCATCACGGTTCTCGTCGCTGCTAACAGCACCAGTGTAGTCAACCTCCATAGTCTTGGTTGCGAGGTTAACGGTGTAAGGAGCGTTAGGAGCAGCAGCCCAGAACAACACGGTGTAGGTGTTGCCGGTAGTGAGTTGGAACTTAACCTCCTTGCTGGTGTGAATCTCGTCGTCAGTTACAGCGAGGTCGGTCAAAATGTTACCGTTAGCATCATAAACAGCATACTGCAAGTGAGTAGCAGTAGTACCGTCGCTGAAATCGGCACGATTCGCAATCTGCGGAGTCGCAAGATTGAATGAAACAGTGGTAGTAGCACCGCCATTAACGCCGAGTTCTACATCCTGCTGACACGATGTAGCAATCATTGCCACAAGTGCCATCATTCCAAAGAAAATCTTTTTCATAACAGTTTGTGTTAATAAATAATTAAATAAATGAATAAAAATGTAGTGTTTTTTTGCTCAAAATTTGTTGTATGTGGGTCGCAGAGGTTAACCTAACTAACCTAATACACCTTTTATCTAACCTTACAATTTAGTTAACCTCTGTAACCCTCTGTGCAACAATAACTTAAATGGAAAAATCCCCCCCCCCGAAAATTTCGGAGGAAGGATTCGATGCTTCCGTTGTTTTGCACATTACAAAATTATATTTTTTATTTTTAACGACCAAGAAAAAATGCAAAAAATAGTCGAAAAAGTGAGATTTTTTATTCGGTTTATCTGATAAACGATATGCGAGTGCGAAAAGAGTCTCGTGTTTCTCGCTCTACAATTCCCGTAATGACATCTGCTGCATCGTGCCAACGATTTGAGTGGAAGGTGCGGCGATAGGTTGTGAGGTGAGAGTAGAGTTCTCGCCATCGTTGCTGCCACCCACGAGGGAAACGAAGTAGGTGCAAGGCGGTTGCCGAATGGGATAATATGCGAGCCTCCTTGTTGCCCGATTGGTGAAACCACTCAACCTTTGTGGTTGGGGCGAGGCGTTGCACTGCACGGGCAAAGCCTCGACCTCCATTGTTACTCTCGATAGCGGCAGTGCGGGTGCGATTGCGACACAACATCTCGGCAACCTCTCGCTCGGTAACCTCCATTGGCTCACGGGAGTAGACCACATCGCAGATGTAAATCACTCCGTCGGTATCTACCGCATAACAAATTGAGCAGAGATAGTCATCGCCCGTGTCGGCGGTGTCGGTGTAGTTGCCATAGCGAACAATCTCGTGCGGTAGGGTGTCGTATTCAGCGAATGAACTGCCGTAGAGTAGCCCTTCACGGGATGATGGGTGTCCCTGATACATACACTCAAATCGCAGGGTGTCGAGTTGTCGTTTTTGTTGCAGAAGGGCGGCAGAGTGGCGCTCCTCCCATAGTGCTTCGCCGATGTTTCGGGGGTCTATTTCGGTGGCTGGCGACGCCTTCAATGCCTCGAAATTTAGGTATAACCACTCGTTTTCGCCCACCTCGTTCAGGTCGTCGAAACTGCGAAATTCACGACACGGCTCCTTGCTCGTAATGGTGCCTATCAAGTCCTCCTCGTGCCAACGGGTAAAGACTATCAATTCTCGCGAAAAGTTGTGCATTCGGGTGCGCACTACCGAGGTGTACCACTCCCAACAATTCTCACGAACGATGGGGGAGTTCGCCTCCATTGCATCCTTGTATAAATCGTCCAAAATAAAGCAATCTACACGGTTGCCCGTGAGCGAGCCTTCACGCCCAACCGAGAGTAGTGCGCCATCTCGCCCGATAATCTCCACTTCGTCTGCTGTGCGGATATAATTTGCGGGTTTTGCGCCTCGCTTTATGGTCGTTTCGGGGAATAATTCTTCGTACTCTCGGCTCTCCAAGATGCGTTGAACTCGGCGATTGAAGCGTGAGGCTAATGAGCCTGAATATGAGGCTATTGCAATGCGTATATCGGGGTTAAGCCCAAGCATATAGGCAGGCAGGAGAGTGGTCGCTCCAACCGATTTTCCGTGTTGTGGCGGCATAGTGATGATTAGGCGCTTTATATCTCCTCGTGCAAAGGCTTCCAGCACTCGATAATAGACCGAGTGGAAGGGCTGAATCTCCAAAAACGGATAGATGTTTGTTGCAAAATCGGTGAATGTCATAACTACTCCTCCTCGATTAAAAATGATGTCAGTTTTTCAAAATCGAAGTCGTCGCAGATGGTGCCCTCCTCGTCCTCGCAGAAGAAGTCCCACCACACAGCCGAAACATTGCAAATGGTGTCGTGCTGCTCGTGGTTGTTGCGCTTGTCGGGGCGGCGACGATAGAGTATGAGCGATGCGGTTAGGCGCAGGCTCTCTCCCTCTCGGCCTTCAATTTCGATGGTGCCAGTAAAGTAACAAGGCGACAATAAACGCCCTTTGATTTCGGAGGCGAACTCTGCATACTCCTCCTCGGAGAGTTTGTAAATGGTGTTTCTCATATATTTTTAGTTTGATAGTTAAGTAAATAGTTGCAATTTTCAGATAAAATGTTTAACTTTGCGAGTGCAAATATAGTCCAACAAATGAATTTTGATACTGAAAAAGTCCAAAAACTGTATAAAAAGAATTGAATAGAATATATGGGAGAGCGAGTAAAACTTATACGCAAAACGCTTGGATTGACGCAAGAGCAATTGGCTCAGCGACTTGGCATTGGAAAGACAGCCTTGTCGATGATTGAAACGGGAAAGACTCGTTTGTCTACTCGTAATAGAAATATATTAGTTCAAGATTTGAATGTTAATCCCGATTGGCTCGACACAGGCAAGGGCGAGGTCTTCAATGCAAATCCTTCGCTTGCGGCGTCGTATGGAAGAGGCTCGGAGATGGCGATGCCGTTGCAGTCGGTACCTCTCTATTCGATTGAGGCTACCGCAGGGCTTGTGCCTCTGTTTGAGCAGCAGTCGGCTCATACGCCAGTGAACTATATCCACATTCCGAACTTGCCAAAGTGCGATGGAGCAATCTATGTGGCGGGCGATTCGATGTATCCACTTTTGAAGAGTGGCGATATTGTCTTGTACAAGCAACTCCGAGATTTGAACGATATATTTTGGGGCGATATGTATCTGCTCTCGATTGATATTGATGGCGAGGAGTATGTTACAGTGAAGTATATCCAGCGCTCTGACCGAGAGGGCTATATTCGTCTTGTGTCGCAAAATCCTCACCACGCAGATAAGGATATAGAGTTATCGCGTGTGCGTGCGATTGCACTCGTGAAGGCGAGCATAAGAATGAACTCGATGAGATAATCCAAACAAACAAAATTAAATACTCTATGAAAAGATTACTTTTATTTACTTTGGGCGTAGTTGTGGGCTTGTCGGCTATGGCAACCAATATGCCAAAGTGGGTGGATCCGAACTTCTTTGAGGAGAATCGATTGCCGATGCGTTCTACATTTATTGTAACTCCAACAGCCGAGGGCGCTGTTGCGGAGCACGACTTTACACAGTCGCCTCTCTATCGCTCGATTGGTGGAGTGTGGAAGTTCTACTGGACAGAAAATGCCACCGATGCGCAACCCGATAAGTTCTGGTTGCCAAAGTTTGACGACTCGCAGTGGGGAAAGATGCCCGTTCCGGGTTTGTGGGAGATGAATGGCTACGGAGTGCCGTTGTATAAGAATGACGGCTATGCGTGGAAGAACTACTACAAGAGTAATCCTCCGTATGCACCAACCGAGCGTAACGCCGTAGGCTCCTATCGTCATCACATTACAGTTCCAGCAGAGTGGGCAGGTAAGCAGATTTATCTCCATATCGGCTCGGCTACATCTAACCTTTCGTTGTGGGTGAATGGTCAGTATGTGGGTTATAGCGAGGACTCGAAGTTGGAGGCAGAGTTTGATATTACAAAGTATGTAAAGGCGGGCGCAGAGAACCTCTTTGCTATGCAGATTTATCGTTGGTGCGATGGTACATACCTCGAAGATCAGGACTTCTTCCGCCTCTCGGGTATTGGCCGTGATTGTTACATCTATGCTCGCGATAAGCGACATATCGAGGATGTGAAGTTTGTGGCAGATTTGCACCATAACTACACAGAGGGACACCTCGACCTCAATATCACCGCAACAAAGGGTGTGAAGGCTCTTCGTCTTACTCTTGTAGGCCCTTGTGACAAGCAGGTAAAGCAGGAGGTTGTCCCTGTTGTAAAGGGAAAGGTAGAGCAGTGCTGGCACTTGGGTGAGGTTGAGCCTTGGAGTGCCGAAATTCCAACTCTCTATCGCCTTACGGTGGAGGCTATGGATGGAGCGAAGTGTATCGAAGCCACTGCATTTAAGGTTGGCTTCCGCAAGATTGAGATTAAGAATGCTCAACTCTTGGTGAATGGTAAGCCGGTGCTTATCAAGGGCGCTAACCGTCACGAGATGAATCCTAATACGGGATACTATGTTACTCGTGAGGATATGATTAGAGATATTCAGATTATGAAGGAGTTGAATATCAATGCAGTGCGTACTTGCCACTATCCTAACTCGCCACTTTGGTACGACCTCTGCGATGAGTATGGTTTGTATGTGTGCGATGAGGGTAATATCGAGTCGCACGGTATGGGCTACAAGGAGAAGACTTTGGCAAAGAACCCTATCTACGAGGCTGCGCACCTTATTCGTGACCAGCGAATGGTGTTGCGTGACTTTAACCACCCTTCGATTATCTACTGGTCGCTTGGTAACGAGGCGGGAAATGGCCCGAACTTCCACAAGTGCTACGACTGGATTAAGGCTTATGACAAATCTCGCCCTGTACACTATGAGCAGGCAAATGTTATCCACTACGGCCATAATTCGGGTATTTACAATACCGATATCGACTGCCCGATGTACGCTTCGTACGACGAGTGTATCAAACACTCGGAGGGCAAAAATCCGTATAAGCGACCTCTTATCCAGTGTGAGTATGCTCACGCAATGGGTAACTCGCTCGGAGGTTTGAAGGAGTATTGGGACTTGGTGCGCAAGTATCCTACATATCAGGGAGGCTATATTTGGGATTTTGTGGATCAGGCTTTGGCTTGGCGTGATGAGAAGACAGGCGAGATGACCTATCGCTATGGTGGCTGCTGGAATAAGCGTGATGCTTCGAATGGCTCGTTCTGCTGCAATGGTTTTATCGCTGCAAATCGCAAGTATCATCCATCAGCGTATGAGGTGAAGCACCAATATCAGAGCGTATGGGTTACGCCTGTGAACATTGCCGAGGGAAGAGTTAATGTCTATAACGAGTACTTCTTTAAGGGGTTGGAGAATTTGCGTATGCAGTGGGCGCTCTCGGTAGATGGCAAGGCTGTAAAGTCGGGCGTGGTAGAGAGTGTTGATGTTGCTCCTCAAAAGGAGGTGGCTATGCAACTTGGCTATACTGCAAGCGATGTAGCGGCATTGAAGGGCGAGGTTTTGTTGACCGTGTCGTTTGTGTTGAAGGAGGCGGAGCCTCTTCTCTCGGCAGGACACGAGGTTGCCCGCAATCAGTTTGTTGTAACTCCTTATGATACGAAGGCTATCTATGCAAAGGCGCTTCGTGAAAGTTTCGAGAATGGATGTTCGACTCTTGCAGTAGATGGTCGCAAGGTGTCAAATAATCTCTTTACAGCCGAGTTCAACGAGCAGGGCTACCTTACCTCTTATATATATAAAGGTACACAACTCCTTTCGAAGCCGATGAAGCCGGAGTTCTATCGTGCAATGGTGGAGAATGAGTATGGTGTGAGAAAGAGCAGTAGAACGAAGGTCAACTACACTGGCTGGCTGGTTTGGCGCAACGATGTTGTAACACTTTCAAAGTTCGATATTTCGACCACTGCAAATGGTGCAGTTAAGGTTGAGGCTGTTCACAAATATCAGGATACAGGTGCAACCCTTATGATGACCTACACCATTGCTGCCGATGGTACAATTGCTGTGAGCGAGAAGATGGTTGCTGCGGAGGGAGCGAAGAAGGCGCCAACACTCCTCCGCTACGGTATGGGCTTGGCTATGCCTGCGGTATTTGACTCTATCGAGTTCTATGGTGCAGGAGAGCACGAAACATATATCGACCGCACAAGTGGCGCTTTGGTAGGACACTACAAGCAGAGCGTAGATGAGCAGTTCTGGCCATACTATGTTCGTCCACAGGAGTGCGGTGCACACTGCGACTTGCGTTGGTGGAGAGTTACCGATACCACTGGTCGTGGCTTCGAGGTTATCAGCGATGCGCTCTTCCAGGCAAATGCACTCCCTTATCCGATGGAGCAGATTGATATTCATTCGCCAAACTATCGTAAGTATTTCCAGTATCTCGAAAAGGATGGCAATACCTATGTGAATATAGATATGGCGCAGATGGGCTTGGGATGTGAAACATCTTGGAGATCGCTCCCTCGTCCAGAGTATCAACTTCGCTACGAGAATAGAGAGTTTAACTTTATACTGCGCCCGTTGAAGTAGGGTGGCGTTTGAGTAACAGCAGAGGCGTGTCCAAATTTCTGGACACGCCTCTGCTCTGTTGGTTGCAATCGTTCTACTTATTTCCTCTTGCAGGAATAATATCCGATTGATATATAATCTCGTAGTCGAGTGATTTGTCGTTCAAAACAAAGATTTGGAACTTCTTGCCGCCCTTGTAGATGCGAACAACGATATGTCCTTCGGGCTTGATGATGCGACCATACTCGGCAAGTCGTTCACGATTGGCTGGCGCCATACCTACGGCATATACCTCACGGAAAGGATTTGTCATAATGCGCTTCATTGTAGCGGGCTGTGGATGGTAGTAGTCCCAAACAGGGATAACCACGCACTGAGGCTCCATTGCATCGAGCAAGGCTTGATTCATCGAGTCTGAATAGCCGTGATGGTCGGCAACAGCCACATCCATCTTGCCGATAACCTTGCTGATAGGAGTCTGGGCATCTGTCCAGTAGTTCTTCTTTTTGCGTGAGTAACTACCGCAAATGTCGCCACCAAAATAGTACGAAAATTTGCCGTATTCGAGGCGGAAAACGCAACTTGACGAATTCTCGTTCAGTGGCGTAGCCTCTGGATACTCATCGTAGTCAATTACCGAACGAGTCTTGTTGCCCTCGCCACTCCACATCACGCCACTCGCTGCAATGTTCATAATGCGGAAGGTTTTGTACTTCTCGGCTCCACTCTTTAATACGAGTTGCTTGTCTGTGCCGACCTCGAATTTCTCCATTCTCAACCCTTGCGCCTCACGCTCCTCGACCAACTTGTGGTAGTTTTGAAAGAGTCTTCCATTGCGCTTGCGGAATGCCTCAGCAGAAGGGTAGTCGTAATCTGGATAACCTCTGTCAATGAGCGTACGGATTGGAATAAGGTTTGCCAAGTGAGTCATGCCTGTGAACTTGTATGGCTTGCCCTCTACGGTTATTGCCGTGTGGTCGAGAAAGCCATAGTGGTCGTTGTCGAAGTGCGAAATCATCGCATAGTCGAGGTAGAGTTCCCTGTTCAATGGCTTCGAGAAGTGTTCTATGTAACGAGCAATCCACTCGGCAGGGAGCTTGCTATCGTTTGGTACTGCCGGAGCAATAGTTTTATGAGTCCAGCGTGCAGGATCGCCCAAATCGCCAGCATCTACCAATAATCGAGTGCCGTCGGGCAAGATGTAGAAGAATGAACTGCCTCGGCCTGTGCTGATGTGGTGGATATCTAAATATCCCTCTTTCCAATCGGGAAGATAGTTGCTCTTGGCGTTTGCAACTCCTATGAAAAGGGCAATGGCTGCAAGTAATAGAGAAAATCGTTTCATAAGGTTATTTGTATAAAGAAGGGCTACCTACTTGGTTGCAGGTAGCCCTCTGTGGGTTAGATTTTTACTGAATACCCTTCAACTTCTTGAAGATAGCGTTGTACTTGTTGTACTTATCCATAATTCCCTCCTCGTTGCGAAGACGGAAGCAGAGAACCTTCAAATACTCGGCGCAATCTACGCTCTCAGGCTTCAACTCCATCGCCTTCTCCAACCAAGGCAATGACTTCATATAGGTTGCATTAACCTCCTTCAAACCTGCCTGATACTCCTCTTGGCTGCTGATGCTGTCGAGGCGTGCGTTGAAGGCACGGTTAACCTCGTCGCCCTTGGCCATAAAGAAGTAACCAAGATAGAAGTTAGTATCGTAGTCGTTTGGCTTCAAATCGTTGATTTTGAGGAACGAAGTGATGCACTCATCGAAGTTCTTCAACTTGAAGAATACCTGACCACGAGCAAACCACAAATCTGCGCTCTCTGGCTTCTCTGCCAAGAGTTTGTCGATGCGCTCAACCAAGTCCGCAGGGTTACCAATGCCCTCCTCCGAGGTGTAGAGTTGAATCAAACCCTCCATAATGCGCTCGTTGCGAGGATACTTCTCGATACCCTCCAACAAAGCGTTCTTTGCCTTTACGAGGTAGTCATTATTTGCGGCACGCTGACCGTAGTAGCAGTGGAACAAGAAGTAGTAGAGGTTACCCTGCTCGTCGCTGTAACCGAGTTCCTTAGCCTTTGTCAAGTACTTCTCTCCATCGGCAAAGTATTGAGCCTCCTCTGCGCCGAGGAACGCTGCCAACTGACCAGCAAAGAAGTAGTAACGAGCATCCTCCTTGCCAATAGCAGGGTTCTGCTGCAAGGTTGCCGCTTTGAGGAAGTAGTCGATTGCCGACTTGTAGTCAGCGAGGTCAATGCTTCTCGAACCCAACTCCTCGTAGTGCTTAATCAAGGTCTCCAACGCAACTTTAACCTTTGGTGCTGCTGCCTGATCCAACTCGTAAGCCTTGGCAAAAGCCTCCTTTGCAATCTCGAATGCGCCAGGGAGAACCTCTTTCTTTACCTTCCAAGCCTTAACCTTGCCATCCTTGGTGTGGATATCCACCCAGTCAAAAGAGTGAACATCGCCATTAACCTCATTAGGAGTTACGCCAATACTCATCGCAAGCATTGCCATATCAAGACCTGAATAGAGGCTCTTTGTAGGTGCTGTGATAGCATCCGAGCAGATTTTTGCACGGTTGTACCAGGTGGCAGACTTGCTCGACTTCTTCGGATTCTCGATGTCGAGGTTACTCTTCTCCAACTTCGCCTTAAATGCAGCGTCGTTAATCTTCTGTGCGGTAGCGGCTGGCACTGCAAGAGTTGCCAACGCTGCTACCAATGTTATAATCCTTTTCATATTACGAAAACGGTTAAATGTTAAAATTTATTGTTCATTCTCATTGCTTGTGGTGGTTGCTTCGGCAGAAGCCTCTGCGCCCTCTGCTACTGCACCCTCAACTACTACGCCCTCTTCGAGTTCCTCCTCTTCGGTTACAGGAACTACCGCAACCGATGCAATCTCATCGCCCTCACGGAGGTTGATGATGCGTACACCTTGTGTTGCACGACCTGCCACACGAATCTGCTCGATTGAGGTGCGGATTGTGATACCCGAACGGTTGATAATCATCAAGTCGTTATCGTCAGTAACGGCCTTGATAGCCACCAACTCACCGGTCTTCTCGGTGATGTTGATAGTCTTAACACCCTTACCACCACGATTTGTAACACGATACTCGTCTACATTGGTACGCTTACCGAAACCATTAGCCGAGAGTACCAATACATCCTCGTTCGACTCCGGCTCGATGCAAATCATACCGATAGCCTCGTTGTCGCCTTCGAGCGATACACCACGCACACCGATAGATGTACGACCTAC
>JAGCLL010000175.1 GCA_017647025.1 Alistipes sp.
CGGCTTTGCATACTTTTTCTGCAACTCCTTAGAGCGCAAAACCGCAGGCAGAACCACCTTAATCGAGTTACTACCCTTCATCGACGGATCGTAGAAGTAGCGCACAACAACCTCGCACAAATCGACCATATCTCGCTCACCTACCTCTCGTTTGCCACTCGTGTCGTGCGTGATACTATGAATGAAGGCGATAAGTTCATCTCTATCCGCCTCATTACTTAATCGCAACTGCTCGGCAATCTGATTTAATACGGAGTTTTCGTGGTGCGAGTAGCGGAATATGGTGCCACTATCCTTATCCAAGTCGGCTTTCAATGCTCGCACAAAGTCAAAGTTCGGAAAAACTCGGTCAGTTGATATCCATTCGGTATGTGTTAGCGTACCATCGGCAGCAAGTTGATGGTGCGAGTACTGGAACGCCGTAGTTTCGTATGGATATCGACCCTTTGTAAATGGCAGAGCCACAGTCGAGGTCTCAAAGTCGATAAAGTGCAGAGGGAAGTTCCACTCTTTCATCTCCTCTTTTATGCCCGGCAATAACTCAGCATCCGTCTCGCCACTTATTCGCTTCTTGATTTGTATCTGCTTGCGAGTACTTGGGGTGAATTCAGTATCGCCAATCGACAGCGGACTATCGCTGGCTTTGCTATAATCCTCCCATTGAAGGTCAGCAAGAAAATACTTCTTGTTTGCTATAAAATTACTCGATCGACCTCTCCAAAGTTCCATCGAAAGTGGTTTCTGAAAATCTGCACCAGAAAACCCTGCACACTCTTTCCAGCAACGATGGAAACCCGAACGCTCCGTGTTGCCATCATTGCGGAACTCGCAACCTTTGCAATGTGACGAAATACGGGGTTGAAGAGGCGTGTCGTTCTGTAATGCTCCGACAAGCATATCGACATAGTCGGTAAATGTTGCCCCCATAAACTCCGCTTGCTCGGTTGTCGCACCAGCAATTATGGCATCGCACACCATGTCCATATCGCAAGGCAGAAGTAACCAATCGTTCTCATTTGTGGAAGGCGTATATCTATCCAAGCCGCTCACATCGACCTCTTGTGTCTTGGTGTTGATGCGCACCATCGCATTGAGTCCATCTATATCGCAAGGCTTATTGGTGTTAATAAGCATTAGGTAGCCACGAACATTGCAGTCGAGAGCGTTCTGAATAACATATTTCTGGAATGCAAGGTCGTAGATATAGTGGCGGTAAGCCTTGTTTACCTCGCCTTTTGGCGTTAGTTCAACAACTACACCCGCTTGCTTCTCTTGATTTATTGACGAGGATTTCACCTCGATAAGCTGAATAGTCTCGCCACTCTTAACCAAGATATCGGCACGCACAAAGCAACCCTCCCACTCGAAGGCCGCCTCTGCAATAACGACCTCCTGCTTGCGCATTGCGTCAGCGGTTTGGCGCAATGCATCAGCCTTATCCTTTGTTTCGATGTAGTGATAGTCAAACGAGCGATATTTCGACTTATAGTAGTGGCGAGCTAATGCTCCCACCTGAATACCACCCTCGGCAAGCGAGCGCAAGAAATCGTTATCGGAGTTAGCGTTGTCGTACTCGTTACCATGCACTGCGTAGTACAACTTGCGAGGACACTCCAACGCCGTGGTAAAAAGCGATTTAGTTAACAATTTGGTCATATTTCGGATTATTTCTTTGTCTTCTTAGCTTTCAAGCGAGGTGCAACCACTGAAAGAATCGTCATATATATCATTCGAGAGCAACTCCTTCTCACCAATAATCGTAATCCTTTTCATTAGGTAGTCTATTTTCAATTGTAAAAATTACAGCTTTCCTATTTACGCGCCGTGAGGATCTCCTCAAATAGCGACTCTTCAATAGGCTCTACAAAGTTACCTTCAGCATCGGTCTTCCAAACGCCCACATATCCACTAGGCCACTTAACTCGACATAATGCTGGTGCGTCGAG
>JAGCLL010000176.1 GCA_017647025.1 Alistipes sp.
AATTATGAATTTCACATTGAAAATATGGCGTCAGAAAGACGCTCAGTCGAAGGGTGCATTCAAGGAGTACAAGGTTGAGAATGTATCTTCGGATACCTCGTTCCTCGAGATGCTCGATATTTTGAACAATGACCTCGTACACAAGGGCGAGGAGCCAGTTGCATTCGACCACGACTGCCGTGAGGGTATCTGCGGTATGTGTTCGTTGCACATCGATGGTCACGCACACGGCCCATCGCAGGCTGTTACTACTTGCCAGATCTATATGCGTCAGTTCAAGGATGGTGCAACCATCACTGTTGAGCCTTGGCGTTCGGCTGCATTCCCTGTAATCAAGGACCTCGTAGTAAACCGTTCGGCTTACGACCAGATTTTGCAGGCAGGTGGTTTTATCTCGGTACGCACTAACTCTGTACCTGATGGTAACGCTATTCCAATTCCGAAGGCAGATGCTGACGAGGCGATGGATGCTGCGGCTTGCGTAGGTTGTGGTGCTTGTGCTGCAACTTGTAAGAATGGCTCGGCAATGCTCTTCGTTGCTGCTCGTGTATCTTCGCTTGCGAAGTTGCCACAGGGTAGAGTAGAGGGCGCACGCCGTGCAAAGGCTATGGTTGCAAAGATGGACGAGTTGGGCTTTGGTAACTGTACCAACACAGGTGCTTGCCAGGCAGAGTGTCCAAAGCAGATTAGCATTGCGCACATTGCTCGCCTTAACCGTGAGTTCTTGGCTGCGAAGTTAGAGGACTAAAATAAAAACCGTCTAACGAGGTAATTTTTGCGTTGCGCTTCGGTCGTTGAGTGCCTCACATACGCCAAGTATGCTGCGGGCTCAACGCCTTGCAAGCCTTGAAATTCCTCTCGTTATACAATTTTGAATCTATCATTAGGGGGGTGTTCAACTCTGAATACCCCCTTTTATTAAAAAAAAGCCAATGGCCAATGGCCAATGGCTAAAAGCAAAACTCTAAAAATGCGTCGCCTGCTAACCCTCGTTGTTGCTCTTCTCTCCTGCTTGGTGGTGTGGGGACAGGGTGCTGTGGTTAGTGGACGCTTTTTTGATGCCGATACCAAAGAGGGTGTTGTGGGGGCTATTATAGAGATTACATCCCCAAAGGACTCGCTTTTTAGACGGCACTACACCTCTGGTCACGGAGGTTATTTCAAGACTCCGCCACTTCCTCGTGGCGAGTACAAACTTACCACATCATTCCTTGGTTATAAAGATTACACTCGCACCTTTAAGGTCGATGCCTTGCCCATTTCGCTCGGCGATATGGTTATGACGCAGGCTGCTATAAATGTGGGTGTTGTAGTCAAGGAGGTGGTTGTTCCTCGTGCCCAAATCGTGGGCGATACATTGCGTTACTCCGCTTCGCAGTTCAAGGTTACGATAGATGCAGAACTCGAAACATTGTTGCGAAAATTGCCCGGTATATCGATAAATAATGGTCGTATCGAGGCGCAAGGCGAGGTTGTCAAGCAGATTTATGTCGATAATAAGGAGTTCTTTGGCGGTAATGTTCAGCAGGTGTTGCAGAGCATACCTGCACAGGCGGTAGAGAGTATTGAGGTCTACAACCGACTGAGCGAGGCTTCGCAGATTACGGGCGTAGATGATGGCGATGGTGGTAAGGTTATAAATATAGTAACCAAGGGCTCACTATCGCATAGTGAGTTCGGAAAGATGCACGCTGCGGGTGGCGTGGGTAACGATAGAATGCCGTCGAAGAGGTGCAATGGCGACTATTCCAATCTGCTTAAAGGGCGTTACTCGGTGGGTGGCTCGTTGAATATATTTAGAGAGGATACCCGAATTACAATTATGGCGTTGGCGAACAACCTCAATAAACAAAATCTTTCGGACGAGGGTATCTCGATGTCGGGCTCGACAAATCGCTCGAATGCCTCATCTTCGTTCTCGGTAAACCGCCAGTCGGGTATTGCTGCGGCAGAGATTTTTGCGATGAATTACTCGGATAGATGGGGTAAGCGCAAGAGGGCGAAGTTCGATGGAAATATATTCTTCAACCACAACAATGCGAAAAATCAATTCACAATCGACCGCTGGTATAATGCACCAGCCAAGATAGATACCATACACTACGACCAGTTTGCCAATCCAAACAACCTTACATTTCGTTTCCGAGGTCGCTTGGAGTGGAAGGTGGCAAAGCGTCAGCGCTTGTACCTTACACCGAGTTATAGCCACACCAATAACTTCTCGATAAATCGTCAGTATGACACTTCGATGCGCTTGCCAGGCTCGGAGTCGGGTTTGCGCTACTATCCGAGTTACAACGAAGGTCGCTCTATGTCGCACAATTTTGGTCTGTATGGACAATACTCCTATAAATTCTTAAAGCAGGGTAGAGTGTTGTTGCTTGTTGCTAATGTATCACGCAACGAGAGCGATAGTTGGCGTAACTATAAATCCTATTCGGGAACGCAGGCGGACGATGCTCTGCGAAAATACTCTTTCTCGCATAACGACACCCACAATACGACCTCAACATTCCGCATACAACCGACCTTCCGAGAGAAGATTGGCCGATATGTTACGCTCAATGTGTCGTACAATTTCCAGTATCAGATGCGTGATAGAGATGTCTTGAACTACACTACGGACAAGACTTTTGAACTCTTTGAGGATAAGTTGAAGCCGAAGAGTTCCTCATCGTATAAGGGGGCAACCTACTTCCACGAGGCGAGTGCAGGTATGCGCTATGGTAAGGGTAGAAATTGGCTCTCGCTCAATCTGCGATATAGAAATACTACACTCGAAACAACAAATTTGTGGGATAGCAGGGTTATCAAACGCACTTTTGGAAACTTCCTTGATAACTTCCTCTACAATGCCACGCTGAATATAGCAGCCAACCGTAAACATAGTTTGCGAATGGCACTCAACTCCTCGATGCGAGTACCGGGATTGTGGACTCTGAACGATATGTATAATGTCAATAACACATCTTACATCTCGGTTGGAAATCCCAACCTGGTGCCATCTCGTGAGCACAACTTCTTTGTGCGTTATACGAATGTTTCATCACGCTTTGGTACTACATTTATGGTTATGGCAAAGGCTGTCCATATCGAAAACTATGTCGGCACGAAAATAGTCTACTCGCCAGAGAGTTTTAAGATTGATGGCACAACCTACTCGCCTATACAACTCTCGCAGCAGGTCAATCTCGATGGCTATTGGTCGTATGAGGCTCGCACCTCGTTAGGCGTGCCATTGAAGCATCTGCGCTCGAACCTAAATTTAGTGTTGGGTGGTACCTACTCCGATATTCCGATGGAACTTATTGATGCCAACTACTTGAAGCAAAATAATATCCCCGTTATTGACGACAATGGCAAATTCTCGGTGCGAGGAGATAGGGTGTTGATGCACAACACCAACGCCTATGCGCAGGTTACTATTGGTAGTAATATCTCCGAGAATGTCGATTTTACAGCGACTTGGCGAGGCTCGTATAGTTATAATAACTCCTCGTTGGCAGTTATTAATAATCAATACTTTATGCACTATGCCCGTGCTCGTGTGAAGGCGGTATTACCGTTGGGCTTTACGCTAACATCCTCGGTCAATTTTACCCACTTTATAGGCTTTACAAACCACTTCAATGACCACTTCACACTTTGGAACATATCGGTTGGAAAGAGGGTGCTGAATGGACTTGGCGAGGTGGAACTCTGTGTGGATGATATATTCAATCAGAACACATCGTTGGGCCGTTATGTTTGGGCAAGTTACTCGCAGTTGCGTTATAATTCGGTGCTTGGTCGCACCTATCTCGCTCGATTTACATATAATCTTCGCAACTTGGGTAGTTTCAAACGCCGAATGAAACGAATAGATGTTCCGTATGATGCGCTCTCGGATATACAATCTAAACTCGATGCGCTGAAATTCTAATATAACAATAAGGAGGCTTGCTGTAAGCCTCCTTATATGTTGTAAATCTACTTCAACCACTCCGCAACCGAAGCGTCGCTTGGCATTCGCAAGTCGCCTCGTGGGGAGAGCGATACCGTAATGACCTTCGGGCCATCGGGCGCTGCCGAGCGCTTGAACTGTTGCGAGAAGAAGCGTCGCAAGAATACCTGTAACCAGTGCTTTATCTCCTCCTTCGAGAAGTCGCCGTCGAAGGCCTTTTGAGCCAAATACTCAATCTTGGCAGGCGAGAAGCCGTTGCGCAGGAAGTTGTATATGAAGAAGTCGTGCAAGGCGTAAGGACCTACCAAATCTTCGGTCTTTTGTGCTATGTTGCCCTCGTTGTCGGCAGGGAGTAATTCAGGGCTGACAGGTGTATCGACAATATCCTTCAAGGTTGCACATACTCGCTCGTTTTGGTCGTTCTCGGCGCACCACTCAACGAGTTTGCGCACCAAAGTCTTTGGTATAGAGCAGTTAGGATTATACATCGACATCGAGTCGCCATTGTAGGTCGCCCAGCCAAGTGCCGCCTCGCTCAAATCTCCCGTACCGATGACTATGCCACCCATCAAGTTTGCCAAGTCCATAAGTATCTGTGTGCGCTCACGAGCCTGCGAGTTCTCGTAGGCTGCACCTCGCTCGTTAGGGTTAAGACCAATATCCTCGAAGTGCTGTTCGCAAGCCTTGCGGATTGATATCTCTTTGGTCGTGATACCCAACTCCTTCATCAAAGTTAGGGCGTTCTGATAGGTGCGGTCGGTGGTGCCGAAGCCAGGCATCGTAACTCCGATTATACCCTTTCGGTCGAGTCCGAGCATATCGAATGTTGAGGCAGTAACCAACAACGCCAAAGTTGAGTCCAAACCGCCTGAAATGCCTATCACTGCGCACTTGCAGTTGATACTAGAAAGGCGCTGTGCCAAGCCAGCGCACTGAATAGTGAACGCCTCCTTGCAACCCTCGCTCAAATCCTCTGGAATAAATGGTGCAGGGTTAATTGTGCGCTCCAACTCGCTCTGGGGTTGTGCGATGTCGATTTTTATTACATCGAAGCGGTTGTCGAGGTTGATGAATGAGGTGTGGCGACGACGCTCGTTGAAGATATGCTCAACATCAATATCTGCCACTGTCAATCTCGCCTCACGCACAAATCGCTCACGAGCAGCGATGATTTTGCCATTCTCGGCGATTATGCCATTACCCGTAAATACGAGGTCGGTCGACGATTCGCCCACGCCTGCCGAAGCGTAGATATATCCGCACAATGCTCGTGCCGACTGCTGCTTTATGAGCGAACGCAAATAGGTGTGCTTGCCCAAAATTTCGGGCGTTGCCGAGAGGTTGAAGATGAGTGTCGCACCTGCTAATGCCATATCTGACGATGGCGGTGCAGGTACCCATAAGTCCTCACAAATCTCCACACCAAACTTTACACCGTGAACGCTGAATAGCAAGTCCGTACCGAAGCGTACTCGCTGACCGCAGATTGTAATCTCGGCATTGCGTATATCTCTGCCTTCGGTAAACCAACGGCTCTCGTAGAACTCCGAGTAGTTTGGGATATAACTCTTCGGTACGATACCCTCAATCTTGCCGTTAGCAATCACTACGGCGCAGTTGTAGAGGTTGTTTTTGTAGTAAATCGGCATTCCGATAATTGACACGATAGGTCGTGGCGTAGCGAGCAACTGCGCTAATGCTTCGTTGCCAGCCTCCAACAATCGTGATTGCAGGAACAAATCGCCACAGGTGTAGCCCGTGAGTGATAATTCGGGGAATACCACCACACTTGCACCACGCTCTACCGCCTCGGCGGTCATCTCGTCTATTGCTTTTGCGTTTGCGTGGCAATCGGCAATTTTCACTAACGGTGTTGCCGCCGCAACTTTTACAAATCCAAATCGATTGTTCATAGTCTTTCTTTCTTTATGGCATTCAATGGCATTCGGGCTTTCAGCCCTTAATGGCATGCGCAATCAAAGATTGCTGAATGGCATTTAATGGCAAAGATATTACTTTTTCTTCTTTTTCTCGGTGCGGGCTTTTGTTAATAACTCCCGAAAGCCTCCTTCATCAACAAATCGTGCAATCTGCTTCTCTATGTGTTTGCGTAACAATACATCCTCTTGGTATAGCAGAACTATTGCCATATTTGCAATTACTTCGTCATTTCTTGTTTTAGACAACTCAATAAAGAATTTTGAGTCACGATGCTTTATGCCAAGTTCTCGCATAGCCTCGACCTCTTTCGAATCGGTTTCCCATATTCGCAAATTGCGAGTTCGCAGATAATCGAAATAGTCTTCCAGTAACTCTTGAAAGCTCGACCTCGCTACGCCCAATAGGTTCAAGTGCATTTCGGCAGATGTTAGCGACGCAGCCTTTCCCTCGACAATATTCTGCTTACCCGAACGAGCTGCTTGTATCATTTGGTCTTTGGTTCGGTCGCCAATGGCAATAAATCTCTCGCAGAAATGGTAGGTTAAGTCGTAGATAACCAGCGCCTTGCGATAGGCAATAAGATTGCGATATATGTTATTGCTTTGTCTTGTTATATCCATATCTAAATTGCCATTAAATGCCATTCAGTGAGCGTAAGCGAACGCATGCCATTCGTTGCCATTCTATGCCATTAAAATTCTCAATTTTTATTAGGCGTAGTCTATCTCGCCCAGAGTTTGCAGAGGTTGATAATAACCTTTACAGCCTTCTCCATCGAATTGAGTGAGCAGTACTCGAACTTACCGTGGAAGTTCATACCTCCGGCGAATATGTTAGGGCAAGGCAAGCCCATAAACGAGAGGCGTGCGCCATCGGTACCACCACGAATTGGGCGTACGATAGGCGTTACATCTGCCTCGAACATAGCCTCCTTTGCCAACTCGATAACCTGTGGGTGTGGCTCAACCTGCTTGCGCATATTGTAGTATTGGTCTTTGATAGTGAGCGTGAGCGCACCGCCATACTTCTTGTTGAGCATACCTACGCAGTCCCACATCCACACCTTCTTAGCCTCGAACTTGTCGAAGTCGTGGTCGCGGATAATATACGAGATGTTCGCCTCCTCGACCGTGCCGTTGAAGCCTACGCAGTGGTAGAAGCCCTCGTAGCCCTCGGTGTATTCAGGTCGCTCGGTGGCAGGAATCATCGAATTCAACTCACAAGCCACCTCGATAGCGTTAATCATCTTGTTCTTGGCATATCCAGGGTGGACATTTCTACCCTGAATAGCGATTTTTGCCGATGCAGCGTTGAAGTTCTCATACTCCAACTCGCCCTCGTAGCCTCCGTCCATCGTGTAGGCGAAGTCGGCTCCGAAGGCCTTGACATCGAAGAAATCTACACCACGACCAATCTCCTCATCAGGGGTAAAGCCGATGCGAATCTTGCCATGCTCCACCTCGGGGTGCGACATCAGATACTCCGCAGCGGTCATAATCTCTGCCACGCCTGCTTTATCGTCTGCGCCGAGGAGCGTTGTGCCGTCAGTGTGGATAAGGGTGTGACCGACAAAGCGGCTCAACTCTGGAAACTCCGAAACTTTCATCGTAAGTGACGGATTAAGAACAATGTCCTTACCGTCATACTCCTCGATAATGCGTGGGCGAACATTCGCTCCACTCATATCGGGTGATGTATCGACATGGGCGAGGAAGCCGATTACAGGGGCATTCTCCTTACCTTTGGTCGCAGGAATAGTACCCATAGCGTAGCCGTACTTTTCGATGCTTACATCCTCCAAACCGAGTGCCTTCATCTCCTCGACCAAGAGGTTTAACAAATCACACTCCTTCGCCGACGAAGGGAATGTTTCGCTATTCTCGTCTGATTGCGTGTCGATAGCGACATATTTTAAAAATCTCTCTTTCAGTTCCATAGTCTAACTTTATTTTCTACAAAAGTACAAATTTTTTCGGAATAATACAGTTTAGTGTTGTAAAAAATAGAATATTATACAACTTCCAACAAAATGGGAGCGTCTAAAAAACTTGTTAGACTC
>JAGCLL010000177.1 GCA_017647025.1 Alistipes sp.
GCGTGGTCGGTAGGTAGGTCACGATGTACGCACTTGACTACCGTGCTCTCCATAATTCTATCGCTTGCGATAAGGTCGTTAAACCAATCACTCGCCTCGATGCTTGTCGCTACGATACTCTTCAATCTCGTAGCAAACAACTCGCCCTTGTTAATGGCTCTATCAAAGCCGTGATAATACGCTCCGTTCTGTGCTTTCGAGAGCAATGCACCACCTTGGATGTACTCTCGCAACTTACTTACAATCTCGTTTCTCTCCATATTATTCCTCATCATTAGTTAATATATCACGAATAGCGTCCTTATGCTCCTTACGCTCCTTCTTGCTCATCTTCGCATACTCGATGTTAGCCTTGACAACCTCCTCGTTCAACTTATCCTCATCGAGTGTAATCTCCTTGGCAATGCTTTCAGCTTTCTTCTCCATACGCTTGTAATACTTTGCAAACGCCTTGTTTACATCTTGGATAAGACCCTCATCGGTAGTGATGAGTGACACAAACTCGTACAATTCATTGCAAAACCACTCGACAATACGCTTGTCATCCTTTTCGATAGCGTTATATAAGTACGCATTAGGATAGAGCATATTCATAGTACGCAACTTCATATTGCCACTCTTGGTCGTAATATCCATAGTAAATCTACGGAAAGTAACCTTGTACGCATCAAACTCTACCTCTTGGACTATGGTGTTGCGGAATTTCAGCATCCACCACCCTTGAATTGTTGTTATAAACTTTTTCATATTATGTTGAATTTTTAGTCATTTTGGCGATAAACGAGGCTCGAACTCGCAACCTTTGGCTTGGGAAACCAACGCTCTGCCGATTGAGCTACTATCGCAGATAAGTTAATCCTCAATGAAGAACTTACACTCGCCCTCCTTGTATGGTGGCTCGATGAATACTTGTCTTGGCTCTATCGTGTACTCCAAGTACGCATTGTAACGATAGCATCGTTTCTTCTTTGGGCATCCCTCGCCCGAACAATGTGTTATGTCGTGATTCATATTAAAGTCCATTCTTCTTGCGCCATTTTCTAATAGCAATTTCTGTTACGCCACAAATCATTGCTATTTTTGTGTTGGGATAACCCTCTCGTTTATACTTGTTGTATTCCTCGATAGTCATTGTTATCTTAACATCTTTGCCAACTCTATTCTTTGATGCACAACTCAAACATCGAGTAGATGTGCGACCAATCTCCCTACCACAATCTTGACAATAGCATTTAGGCTTCTCGACTTTGATATTAGCATTGCCCCTATAATTTTCCGTTTGAGCGTGGCAATTAGGACAAATCATCATCAAATTGTCAAGACAATTATTTGCATTATCTCCGTCTATATGGTGGATTTGCATAATCAATGGCTTGCCATTCCACTCGGTTATTCCGCACACCTCACAAACATTTTGTTTGTAACCCTCTTTCAATAGTCGTTCCTTCAAAGTATGGCGAGTACATTTACTATTTACAGTGAGGTAATCAATCAAGGATTTCGGTTTGCCTTTGCTTTTGGGAGCAAAAGTAAAGTGCGAAATATCAATACCAAATCGCTCAATTCGATTTTTCAAGGTTGTGCTATTATTACCCGTAGTTGGCACTCCGAGGTATCTCAATACATCCTTATAATTGATGCAATTAGCGACTGCTTCCCTTAATTTGCCTTCATTCCAATCGTATTTTCTCATACTACATAGTTTTAGTTGATGCGGAGGGATTTGAACCCACACTATCAGTTCCAAGGGCTGAGGTGCTAACCGTTACACTACGCATCAGTTTTGGGTTGATTTATTGGCTCAACCCTAAAAGCCTCGCTACTTTCTCTACCATCGGTAGAAACGCTTGCATCTCGTTATGCCTTAACGGACTCCTTGCGATACTCCTTCAATCGCTCGCCCAACTCCAACGAAATCTTACGAGCACGAACACCTGCTGCCTTATTGCCCGTTACATTCTTCTCTGCGTTCACACGAAACTCCTCGCTCAACGCAATAATCTTGCTTACTAAATCTTTCATTTCCTATTATGTTTTTAATGGTTAAAATGGCATATCGTCATCTGCTTTTGCCGTAGGTTTTGCCGTAGGCTCTGTCGTAGCCGTTGGTTGTGGTGTTGGCTCGGGCATAGGCTCTGCTACCGCTTCTGCCTTGTTCTCTACATCCCAACCCCAACAATTTATCGAGGTGTACCAACGACCATTGTACTCTCGTGATGTAGGCGTATTGCACTTGAAAGTACACTCATCGCCAATGTTCAACTTACCGAACTCCTCGGCTTTCTTCGCATTATCCAACGCAACCTTTGATGTGTACTGACCATCTTGGTACTCTACGACAATGGTCTGTCGCTCCCAATGATTTCCATTCGATGCCGTACCCTCTTGTTTGGGTAGCACCGCAATAACTTTACCTTTAATATCCATAATTTATTCTTCGTTTTGTTCCTGCGATTCCTCGCAATTTTCTTCAATCCATTTCTTGTACCGACATTGCGAACAGGTTTCGGGCAGATACCTCCTCGGCTCTTCAACCCTTACCTCCTCATCGCCTAACCAACCAATTCTATCGACCATCTTCATAATCGTTTCTCTATCTACCTCCTCGCCACCTGCTCGTAAGGCAAATATTTGGTCAATCAAGTCATCGGCAAGCATCTCCAAAGCCCTACGCTTGCGTTCCTCTCTATCCTCTTGCGATACATTCGCTTTCGCCTCGGTCTTTTCCTCCTTGTCCAACCCATCCAAGTACGCCCTATACTCTCGCATAAAGTTCACTACATCACTCGATGCAAAGAACTCATCGCAACGACTCTTTAACACATTCTTCGTGCCACTAACCTCGGGGTGTGCTAACTTGAACGCATCTATCTTGGTCGTTTCA
>JAGCLL010000178.1 GCA_017647025.1 Alistipes sp.
GCGTGATAAAATTGGTCGCAAGATGTCGAAGCAGTTGGGCAACTCGCCTGACCCACTCGATTTGATTGCCGAGTATGGTGCTGACGGCGTGCGTGTGGCTATGATGCTCTGCTCATCGGCTGGTAACGACTTGATGTTCGACAACGCACTCTGTGAGCAAGGTAGAAATTTTGGCAATAAAATTTGGAACGCTTACCGCCTTATCAACGGCTGGCAGGTAGACGAAAACTTGGCACAGAGCGACTGCTCGAAGCAGGCTGTGGCTTGGTTTACAAACCGCTTCAACGCAGCATTGGCAGAGATTGAGGAGAATTTCAATAACTACCGTATCTCGGAGGCGTTGATGGTCGCTTACAAGTTGTTCTGGGACGATTTTAGTGGCTGGTACTTGGAGATGATTAAGCCTGCATACCTCGCACCTTGCGACGCTCAGACAATGGCGGCTACAAAGCAGATTTTCGAGCAGTTGATGCTCCTTCTCCATCCATTTATGCCATTTATCACCGAGGAGATTTGGCAAGACCTTGCCGAGCGTAAGGAGGGTGAGTCAATCTGCGTAGCAGCATTGCCAAAGGCAGAGTGCGCTGATGAGAAGACTCTTGCACGCTTTGTGTTGGCACAGGAGGTTGTGTCGGCTGTGCGTAATATCCGCAAGCAGAAGAACCTCGCACAGAAGGAGGCGTTGGAGTTGAAGGTTGTTCGTGATGAGAACTACCCAGCGGAGTTTGAGGCTGCAATCTCAAAGATGGCAAACCTCTCGGCAGTATCGTTCGTAACCGAGAAGAATCCAATGGATGCCGCCTTCATCGTTAAGACTACGCAGTACTTCGTTCCTATGGGCGACAATATCGACAAGGAGGCAGAGATTGCCAAGTTGGAGAAGGATTTGGCATACCAGCAGGGCTTCCTCGCAACCGTGATGAAGAAACTTTCGAATGAGCGTTTCGTGTCGTCTGCTCCTGCACAGGTTGTTGAGAACGAGCAGAACAAGAAGCGTGATGCGGAGGCGAAGATTGCCGCTATCGAAGAGCAGTTGAAAGCATTGAGATAGGATTAATTGACTATTCTGAATAGATGGAGAGAGGGTGATGTCGATACATCACCCTCTCTGTTTTAGAATACAACCCTTACACCAATCTGCATTCTCCAACGAGATAGTAGGTCATTTTTTGATACCATACCCCCAACAAAGCGATACTTCGGTGTGCGATTACCATTTGCATCAGTAGTGATGCTATCAATCTCAACTGGCGAGATGCAGTAGTTCGAGGTGTAGTAACTTGCGCCCCAATCCTTCGAAATGAGCGAGCCGAGGTTTATCACATCGAGCGAAATCTGCACCTTGCGTGAAGTTGTAGGCGAGAAGTAAATATCTTGTGCGATGTGTAGGTCGAGGTGGTGCTCGAAAGGTGTCTGCATCGCATTACGAGCAAGGAATTCGCCACGAGAACGACTCAAAGCGGGTGTTGAGGCGATGAAACGACCAAAGGCTTGGCGGTCAGCCTCGCTAACAAACTCCATTGCGTTCAATTCGCTCTCGGTAGGGATGTAGATTGTTGTATTGCCTGTGCGAGTGTCGTTGTTGGCGTCTACCTTACCTGCATAGGTTAGCGAGTAGCGCATACCAGAGTATCCCTGATAGAGTAACGATATAGTTGTGCC
>JAGCLL010000179.1 GCA_017647025.1 Alistipes sp.
CCTTCGAAAGCCTCATATCCAATTTTCTTTACACCTTTTGACATCACAACATCCTCAAGTGAGGTACAACGAGCGAATGTTTGATATCTAATCGTTCCAACCGACCCGGGAATAGTGATACTTTTAAGCGAGGTACAGCCGACGAAAGCCCCTTCTCCAATCGCCTTTACTGACTCGGGAATTGTGATACTCTTGAGCGATTTGCAGGAAGAAAAAGCCCCATCATCAATCTTTGTTACGCTTTCGGGAATCACAATGCTCTCGAGAGAAGAGCAAACATTGAAAGCTAAAGCTCCGATTTTCGTTACCGATTCGGGAATTGTTATGCTCTTAAGCGAGGTGCATGCTCTAAAAGTATTGCATCTAATTTCCGTTACCGAATTGGCAATAGTGACACTCTCGAGCGAGGTGCAACCATAGAATGCATTCTCTCCAATCTGCGTTATCGACTCGGGAATATTTACATTCTTGAGAGCAGTACAATCATTAAAAGCTCTCTCACCAATCACTATTACCGACTTTGGAATTATTATACTTTCAAGCGATGTACAATCTCTGAATGCAGAATATCCAATATTCGTTACCAACTCGGGAATTGTGACACTCTTAAGCGAAGTGCAACCACCGAATGCAGAATGTCCAATACTCGTTACCGACTCGGGAATTGTGACACTCTTAAGCGAGGTGCAATTATAGAATGCAGAATCTCCAATCTCTGTTGTTCCATCTGGAATAATGGCCACACCATCCTTAATCTCAAAATCTGCCATATGTTTATAATGTTTTGTTTTCTATTTAATAATTAATTTAGGCAACTCAATTCAATGCGTTACTAAATCAAAATTGGTCCATTTTTACCAATCGCAACAATGTCAGAGTCCTTACCTATTGTGCAGATATCATCATATTGGTCGGCAGTGTTGATAAATTGCATTTTTTGACAGTCCAATATAGTCCACTTGCCATAAGGGTGCTTTACTGCAACCTCCTTAGGGTTGTCTTTGACGAGTTTAACAAAATTCAACCCATTAAGCTTATTATTATAAAAATCTCGTAGATGGAGTGCTACATAATCGTCAAACAAGAACTTAACATACATCCATTGCTCAATCTCTGGAAGAAACTCTCCAATTTTTCTATCTGTATTCAAGCATACTCCATTATCATACAATCGCCAACCATCACGATATCCTTCAGGTTGAGACAATACAAAATCTCGAATAAATGGCAAAGTTTCACAAGCCTTATCGTCTCCCTGTATTCCTTTATTACATGTCAAAGCAATAGCATTGGCGTATGCTTCTTCGATATAACGATAGAGATAGTCTGAATATGTGAAATTAGACTTGTAGCTTTTACTGTACAACCCAAGATCCATCAGAGCGTGCGATAACTCGTGAAGAATCACAAAAGAGCATAATGCCTTTGCCTTGTCCTCAACATTTAGCCCATTATTGGTGTCGTGTTCTGCAATTTCCACAATCTTGTCAACCCAAATAAATATTTGTCTCGGCTCTTTTTTGTCGCCACTATCGCTAACATAAACAGCCAAACGGTCGTGGTGTTCGATACGACCATTGGAGTGTTTGCCGGATTTGGATGTAGCACCACCATCACAGACCTCCCCCTCTTTTGAAGGGTCTTTGGACTTAAGCCACTCGTCTATATCGAACTCTCCACAATGGTATTCATTCCACTCGTCATCTGGAATATGTACGCCATCTACAACCGTATTGGACTGCAGGCGGTCAACAAAGTAGATTGGAATTTCACACAATTTTTTCGTTATCTCGTCGCCATCTTCGTTAAAAAACGAGGCGGATATTATCTCTTTGAGATCGTTAATTATATATACATAGTCTAAGGCTTCCCCAATGGTAGATTCATACTTACCATTCGTTAGATCTATAATTGTAAGCTTAAATTTGGGCTTTTTGCTAATAATTAGTCTCATAATTTTTAAGTTGTTTTACTCTGTTTTTTGCAAACACGCTCAACAAATTTAAGAATTATTTTCCGAATATCAAAAGGTTGAGCAGATTATATATACCTACTAATTCCAGTCGCGCCAACCTCTTTCTCGCTTAATCTCAACATAACTTCCGCTCTTAAGATGTTCGGCAAGCACGGCTGGTTTCTTCCAATCTATATTGAGGGAGGCTACTCTGCCAAGCGAACGCTCTACACCCTCGACATAGCCCCAAATCTCCGCCTCTCGGAGATTGACAAACTCCTCAAAAGCATCGCCCCTGACTCCCTCTACATTTTCGGGAATTGTAACCTTTGTGAACTCTGCACAGTTTTCGATATCGGCAAAGAGCGACTTGGTAATAGTCTTACCCTCGAATATTATCTTGCGATAATCATTGTCACTCTCCAAACAAATTGCCGGTTTTCTTGTAAGCACCAAAGCCATAACACTATCTTTTTTTAGCGGTTTCTACTCTTTCTTCTTTCACGGAGTTTCTCCTCATCCTCTGCACGGGCGGTCGAGACTGTAACTATAACAACTCCTACTAGAATTATCAGCACAGACACCCAATAAGAGCCGACAAAGTCAATATCGAACAACGACCAGAAATCGTCAAGACTGTCTGCCGCCATAAGCACAACGCCTATAAAGCCCATAATCTTCAAAAATCTCATAGTCTATAAAGTTTTTAATTTTAATCTAACCACACGAGGCGTCTGAAGAACTTAGCCCAGAAATACCGCACCTCCCTGCGCTTCATTTTTCGGACACTCTTGTAAAAGCCCGAAAACCACACTTCGGCCATTCGAACACCTAAAGGTTTGGTCGAACCTATTGTTATCCAAATCATAAAAGTAAATACCGGTATGAAAATAAACCAAGATGTAACAATGTCATCAAGATTCTCCTCTAATGTTCCAGCTATATATGTTAACGCCAAAAGCCCCCCGGCCACTATGGTCGCAACTATCCAACCTCCGTTTATCCACGGGCGATATTGGCAACGCCTTTCAAATGGCGCAGCAACGCCCAGAGGAGCTCGTTTGTCGTTGCACCACCACAGTTGCGTAAAGTATGCACCCATTCCTACTGAGAATATCCAATTTTTTGTGGTGGACCACTCCAAACAGTATCCGAGCCAAGCAGTAAGACCTCCTGCCACAACCATCAAAAAGAGGTGAAAAAAGAGTATACGCCTATCACTCTTAAAGTTTTGCTCCTCTATACGCATCATACATTCGAAACTCCTGCGAAAGCTTTCTAACTTCTCCTCCTCGGTCTCCTCGGTCTCCTTTGGGGCGACCTTCTTCTTTGCTCTACCCTTCCAGCTATGCTCGGCAACCAACTCTCGCTCGGCATTATAGACCACGATATTGACCTTGTTATCCACAATCTCCCACTCGTTATATGGGGCCTCTTTGATAATCTCTCGGCCCTCGTGTTTGAGTATATCCTTCACCAAGTCGGTAGCATCCTCGTAGTCGTCGGGGTCGTAGTCGTAGGTGGTAACCTTCAAAATCTCATGGTCATCAGGGTTGAACGACGCATCGAGGGCAACACCTTCGGCATCGAAAGTGTAGAATTTGAGTTTGCCATCAGAGTAGGTGTAGGCAAGAGTTTCACGCTCGACAACGCCATCCTCATCAACCGTATCATAGGAGATAAGCATCAAAGCTCCCTCCAAATCTTCAAAAGTCAAGTTCTGTTTCATATCGTACTTTTTTTAATTCGTTCTCTATCGTTTTAGGTAGTCGACAATGCTCTGCATCAACTCCTTAACCACAGGAGTATGCCCCTCAATGACCTCTTTTGTTTTATTGCCGAGTTGCTCCGCCTTCATTCTTAATTTAGTCATATCATCGCTAAATTTGCGATTATTGAGCGAATCTCTCAACTCTGCAACCCTCCTCTGCACTACGGTTGAGTCGGACTCCTGCACAATTACCCCATTATGGACTACCTGCCCGAATGATGATAAGCCCAAAAGCATAAAAACAAAGAGATAAATTGTGCGTTTCATAGTCACATCTTTTAGTTGCGCTTATATATAAAATAGAAACTTTTCGAAAAATTTCAATAAAATCAGCAACTTTATTTTTAGGTGTATATCTAAATAGTTGGTAATCAATTATTAGGCGATTGGTTGTTTGTGTGCCAATAACAGAAAACTATTTTACTTGGATAACTACAGTGAGTGTCGTGTGAGTGCCGAAATAGATAGCAGGGTAACTCTTTGGCACTTTGCACTAAACCAGCAATACCGCTTTAACCGCCGGAATCACGAGCGCAGAGTGAGCGCAAGTAGCACCGCAGGTGCAAAACGAGAAAGAGAACGAGTTGAGTTTACTCAAACATCGTTCTCTTTTTGTTTTGTATTGCCGTCGGCAATGCTTGCGCTCACTATGCCGAGGACTCCAAGGGAAAGGCGTTAAGCGAAGCAAACGCAAGTCTGCGAAGTAGCCAATCCCGCTCCGGTAGACATATACTGCCGAGCCGACGCAGTGAAAGACGAGCGAAGCGAAGTCAATCACAAGTTCAAGGAGCAGAGATTTCTGCTCCTTTTTCTGTGTCAAGATGTTAGCCGATGTCGGGACATTAGGCACAGATCCAGCCAAATTCTGCGGGTTACGCACTTTGCAATCCGATAAAATCGGGCGCAATCCGATGCAATTCTCCTCGCCCGACAATTCCAATCCCAAGTAACCCTATGTTTGATAACTTTTGACAATCAGCAATAAAAAAAGAGAAAAAACCGAAACTTTTTCTCTATATATTACCGAGCAGATTGTTTCTACTGCCCCCTATATCATATTTATCTCCCTCTGCAAAGTGTCGAGAAATTTCGCGGCGTGAGCACCATCCATCTGGGTATGGTGGAATTGGAACGACACACTTAGCGTAGTCTTAAACAATCCTCGCTTGTACTTGCCCCAAATCATAAACGGATTATTGAAAATACCGCTATACATACCCACCGCACCATCAATTTCGTACTGCGCCAATGCCGAAGTGCCGATAACCATACTGCCAACCGAGAGATCGTGGTCGGCGCAACTCTCCGCCACTTGCTTCGTAAGTCGCAGATAGTCACGATTAAACTGCGCCAAATCCTCGCTGTAAGGCAGGTCGCACGAACTCACCTCGCCCGCCGTGTTGGCAACAATGGTGTTTACGGCAATGGTGTCGTACTGCATCAACTTATTGCCCACGGGCAGGAGATAGAACTCCTTGACCTGCACGGCTGCACGACCAATGCAATAGCACATCAGCATATTGAATTTCAAACCACGCTTGCGGCTAATTCTCACAAGGCGTGACACATCAAGCGTCTTGAAAAATGTAACCATCGGCATCGGAGCCTTCATCCACATCTCAAAGGCATAGGCACGAGTTGTCTGCTGGGGATTTATCTCTCTCATCGCTGTAAATTTTTGACAAAGGATTGCAAAGGTAATAAATTCTTTGCGTAATGTAAAATGGCAGGTACAAGCAACGAAAAAAGTCTCAGAAAACTCTGAGACTTTCATTCTTGGAGCGGAAAACGAGAGTCTGTCCATCTGCTCCCCACTCTGTATATCAAGCAATTGCCTTTGCCCAGTACTATACTCCCAATTCGAGGGACACTTTGGTTGTTTCAAGGTGTCGTTTTCGAGTCCGACTTTTGCTATACAAACTTCAGAACTACAGTTGCTTACGACAAATTTACGAATAATTTTTGAATTGACAAAATCGAAGAGAGATGGCCTCTATTTGTAGCCACCTCTCTTCGGTTTACTGAACATTAGCACTCGCCTTCGCTTTGCTATTACGCTTGTGGGCGATTAGGTTTTGCAGCATCTC
>JAGCLL010000026.1 GCA_017647025.1 Alistipes sp.
ATCCTGAGCCAGGATCAAACTCTCCATTGTAAAAAATTAAAATGTATTGTTAGAGTCCTGACTACCTCATTTTCCATTAAAGGAAATAGACAGATAAATACTACATTTTCTCTCTTAAAATATAACCAGTAATTCAAAGAACCGTTTTCAAAAACCTTCGCCTCATTTTCATCGCCGAAAGTGGTGCAAAGGTAAGGCAAGTTTTTGTAACTTCCAAATTTTTGAAGAACTTTTTGCAATTTTTTTTTTGAAAAAACTTTGTTTTTGCCATTTTCAACCTCTTTCGAGGCTATTTTGAAGATCGCTGCACTTGGTTTGTTTCTCAATTGCGGATGCAAAGGTAGCGACTTTTTTCTAATCTGCAAATCTTTTCGAAGATTTTTTTAATTTTTTTTAATAATTCTTTTATACCTATATATATAATATATAATAAAGGGGCTCTATTGAGCCCCATTTCCCATTGATTTTGGTCATTCCATATATTTAAAACGGCAAATCATCGACAACCTGAGCGCTTTGAGTTGGCATTGCCGGCTCTTCGGTTGGCATTGGCGCTGCCACCGGAGCAGTTGGAGCAACTGGTGCGGCAGGGATTGGCTCGCTATATGGAGCCTGTGCAATCTGCGCAGCCTCCTTTGGCTCTACCTTACGACCAATAACATCGGTATACCAGCGACCATTAAACTCTCGCGACTCCACATCGAAGGTTACTTTATAAGCAGCACCTGTAACGAGGCGAGCCACATCATCACGCTTGTTAAAGAACTTAACGCTCACCTTACGAGAGTATGGCGAATTGTTCTGCATCTCAAAAACTACATTTTGGCTGTGCCACTCGCCACGAGCCGAAGTACCTGTTTGCTCTGGCAAGATGTTAAATACGATTCCTTCAAATACAAATTCCATAGCTAAAAGCTAAATTAAAATTAAAACTAAAAATTCCAATGTAGATTAACTCATCTGCGAGCAGATAAGATAGGCATTATATGCAACAAAGCACAAAAACATAAACGCACCTGACCAACGATTAAGTCGTCCCTTTGCACCGAGCACGAATGGTACAACAGCAGCAAAAATCACTACTGCATAGTCGACAAAGGTTATGCCCGACGAAGTCAGCGGTGTAATCTGCGATGCTGCACCAAGGATCAGCGACAGGTTAAAGATGTTTGAGCCAATAACATTGCCGAGAGCCAGTTGTGTATTCTTCTTTGCCGCAGCAACAAGTGACGCTGCCAACTCTGGCAACGATGTTCCGCAAGCAACGAGAGTGATAGCGATAAATGCATTATTCACACCCCACGCCTGGGCAATGAGGATTGCATTATCGAGGAAGAATCGAGATGAGATAATCAATGTGCTCAAACCCAGTACGACTTTGCCGATACCGAGTAGCAACTGTTTATTTGTAACAACTTCGTCTGAAACTTGCTCCTTATTTTTACCCCCTTTAAGCGAGAAAAACATAAAGAGAGCGAAGAATGCCAACAAAACCAAACCGTCAATACTACCTATGCCCGACTCGCCTCCTACGAAAAAGTTAAACACAAGCAGAAGAGTCAACACCGAAAGAGCAATACAAAATGGGAGGTCGAAGCGCCTATTTTTCTTCAAAACTTCCACCGGCATAATCAAGGCTGTTAGGCTGAGAATGCCCAACACATTGAAGATGTTTGAGCCGATAACATTGCCGAGTGCAATGTCGGAATTACCCTCAAATGCGCCTATCGAACTCACTACCAACTCTGGGAACGATGTTCCTACGCCCACAATGACAGCGCCAATAACAAAGTCTGATATTTTGAAACGCTTAGCGATAGTTACTGCTCCCGCAACCAACCAATCGGCACTAAACACGATTGCCGCAAGGCAAATTAAGAGGTATATATACTCCATAGTTATTCTTTACATTTTCGACTGACAAAGATAGTAAAAAACGGACAGAGGAGAAGTGAAAAAAGAAAACTTTTTTCTAAAAGGAGAAATCTTCCATAGCGCAAATCTACTTCCGACTAAAAAAGCGGAATTTACTAAGCCTAAATGGGCGTTTTGAGGGCGAGTGTAACGACAAAATAGACTTTCTATTCCGCCTCAACCTATTTAGAACTTGTGAAATGCTCTGACAAACAACTCATCGCCCTTGAAGCCACTATTCGTATATGGTTGTTCGGAACTCATATGAGAGTAGAGCGAGTATTGAGCGTTTTTATCCTCGGTAGAGGAGTGATAAAACATCAAATCGCTTACAGGCACACCGCCTGCACCCTTCAAATTGTCGTTAAAGCGCTTGCGGAGGGTACGGTTAGAGGCTGTGCGAGTTCCACCCATATACATTGTACCTGCACACCAAAGTTCATTTATAGATGGCAGATACCACCCTTCGCCCTTATTACGACACCACTCAAAAGCAGGGAAATCGCTCCACAAAAAGTTATGTTTCACGATATACTTTTCTATCGCCTGCATATTCACCATACCGTCCGAGTTATTCGTTGCAAGGGTGTTATCTTTCATCACTTTACGATGCAACTTGCACCAAGCAAGGCACGCCTCATCGAGCGACATAACAACACCGTGGCGACCTCCATCCTGCAACAGCACAACGATGCCTCTTACGCCATCTTTATCGTATATATCGCCTATTGCATAGAGTTCTCCCTGCGGTACAACTTCCTCTTCTTTAACTATCAATGGTGCAGAGAGCGAGCCATCGGGCATCGGTGCTGGACCTCGCTGAACTTGGAGTTCTTTACGCACTGGCGTTGGTGTTGGGGCTGATTTATTCTCCTTGCCAAATGTATCACGATCACCCAAAGGGTACTCTATGTATGATATATCAGAGATGGGCAGCGAATAGACTGGGAGTTCTGTGCCCTGACGCACAAATTCAACCTTTTTCTTGGTGATTTTCAGAACTTTAACACGCATCTGCTCGCCATTAGTCTTAACCAGTAAGTCTTGTGCCGATGCGGATACCGACAAGAGCAAAGCCGTTATACATATTAAAAAAGCCCTCATATTGCTTGATGTTTGCCTATTTTATAACGCAAATATAAGAAAAAATTGTATATTTGTACGATAATTATTAGGCTTTTAGCCATTGGCGTTTTTTTTAACTTTTAACTTGCAAAGCATTATGGGATTATTTGATATATTCAAAAAGAAGAAGAGCGAAGAGGTTGCCGAGGTTGCGCCAGAAGTTGTGCAACAGACCGAGCAGACCGAACAAGAGGAGTTGAACACAGGCTTGGAGAGGACCAAAGAGGGTTTCTTCTCGAAATTGCATCGTGCCGTTGCCGGTCGTTCGACCGTTGATGCCGACCTGCTCGACGACTTGGAGGAGGCGTTGATTACCTCGGATGTGGGCGTTGATACCACCGTGAAGATTATCCGAAATATCGAGGAGCGTGTGGCTCGCGATAAGTATATCAACAGTGACGAGTTGTACAATATCCTCTACGATGAGATTGCATCGTTGATGGAGGAGGCGGAGGGCAAAGCCGACACCTTCGGACTCGATGCAAAGGAGGGTGAGCCATATGTAGTGATGGTCGTGGGCGTAAATGGTGCCGGCAAGACCACCACAATCGGCAAACTTGCAGCGCAACTCACTCGTGCCGGCAAGAAGGTCTATATCGGTGCAGCGGACACCTTCCGTGCAGCGGCTATCGACCAACTCGGCGTGTGGGCAGAGCGTGCGGGAGCAACGATGATTAGACAAGATATGGGCTCCGACCCCGCTTCGGTGGCGTACGACACTTTGCGCTCGGCAGTGGCAAATAAGGCGGATGTGGTATTGATTGACACCGCAGGTCGTCTGCACAATAAGGTAGGCTTGATGAACGAATTGACAAAAATTCGCAATGTGATGGCGAAGGTTATTCCTGATGCGCCGCACGAGGTTATGCTTGTGCTTGACGGCTCGACAGGACAGAACGCCTTCGAGCAGGCTCGCCAATTTACCCAAGCGACACAAGTTACATCGTTGGCTATCACAAAACTCGACGGCACAGCCAAGGGTGGTGTTGTCGTTGGTATCAGCGACACCTTCAAAGTACCGGTGCGCTATATCGGCATTGGCGAGGGCATTGACCAACTCCGCATCTTCGACCGTCATCAGTTTGTAAAGGCTCTCTTTGGTAAAAAATAGTTCGGAATGAAGATTGTAAATATCATAACTCTCGGTTGTGCGAAAAACCGAGTAGATTCAGAGCATATTGCTGCACAGTTGGCAGAGGCGGGTTACGAAATTCGTTTCGATAGCGATAGCACCGATGCCAAAGTGGTGGTTGTAAACACTTGTGGCTTTATTGGCGATGCGAAGGAGGAGAGTATCGACACCATTCTCAATTGCGTGGAGGCAAAAAATGCAGGACTAATTGATAAGTTGTTCGTTATCGGCTGTCTTTCGGAGCGCTACGCCGACGAGTTGCGCACCGAAATCCCCGAAGTTGATGACTACTTTGGCGCACGCACCTTCGATGGCGTAGTTCGTGCCTTGACGGGCGACTATCGCAAGGAGGTCGAAACCGAGCGCGAACTCTCAACACCAAAACACTACGCCTACCTCAAAATTGGCGAGGGTTGCAATTGGCGATGTGGCTACTGCGCCATTCCGCTTATTCGTGGCAAGCACCGCTCGGTGCCTATGGAGCAGGTATTGGAGGAGGCAGAAAACCTCGCAAAGAAGGGGGTAAAGGAGATTATGGTGGTAGCGCAAGATACCACCTACTACGGAATGGACCTCTATGGCAAGCGTTGCTTGGCGGAGTTGCTCGAAAAGTTGTGCCGAGTGGAGGGCATCGAATGGATACGACTCCACTACGCCTACCCTACCGATTTCCCGCAGGATGTAATCGAGGTTATGGCTCGTGAGCCGAAGATTTGCAAATACTTGGATATTCCGTTGCAGCACCTTTCGGACAATCAGTTGGAGTTGATGCACCGTCGCCACACAAAGGCTGAGGCTCTCGAACTGATTGAGCGTTTGCGCACTGCAATACCCGATATCGCCATTCGTACCACAATGTTGGTGGGCTATCCAAACGAGAGTGCTGCCGACTACGAGGAGTTGTGCGAGGAGGTTAAGCGACTTCGTTTCGACCGCCTTGGCGTATTCCCATACTCGGAGGAGGAGGGTACATTCTCGGCAACGAAACTCTCGGACAATGTCCCACAGCGAGTTAAGGATTATCGTGCCGAGCATCTTATGGCTATTCAGGCAGAGATTTCGCACTCGAAGAACGAGGAGCGAGTGGGAAATACAGAGAGGGTTATTATTGATGGTAAATCGGGCGACTTCTACATAGGTCGTTCGCAGTACGATTCGCCAGAGGTTGATGAGGAGATTTTGATTTCGAGCCACAAACGACTTATGAAGGGCAAGTTCTACAATGTCCGCATCACCGATGCAGACGATTTCGATTTGTATGCAGAGATAGTGTAGCCCATAAACGCAAAACCTTAAAACTATATAAAAACTATGAAAACAACCGTATTTACAAAGTATCACATTGCAAATGGTGCCAAGATGGCAGAGTTTGCGGGGTACAATATGCCTATCGAGTTTTCGGGCATCAACGATGAGCATATGACCGTGCGCAATGGCGCAGGAGTCTTCGATGTGAGCCATATGGGCGAGATTTGGGTTAAGGGCGAGAATGCCACAGCCCTCTTGCAACGCATTGGCACAAACGATGTAACAAAACTCTACGATGGTAAGGCTCAATACTCGTGTATGCCTAACGGCAAGGGTGGTATCGTTGACGACATTATCATCTACCGCTACTCGGAGCAGAAGTACCTTATCTGCGTAAATGCAGCCAATATCGACAAAGATTGGGCGCATATCTTGGAGCAGGGCAAAGCCTTCGGAATGCGCGAAGGCGTGGAGTTGGATAACGCTTCCGACCGTATCTCGCAGTTGGCGGTGCAGGGACCTCTTGCAATGAAAATCGTGCAGAAGATGTGCGAGGAGGAGGAGGTTGAGAATATGGAGTACTACACCTTTAAGCAGTTGCAGTTGGCAGGTTGTGAGGTTATCCTCTCAATGACCGGCTATACAGGCTCTGGCGGTTGCGAAATCTATATGCACAACGAGGACGCAGACCACATCTGGGAGGAGTTGTGGAAGGCAGGCGAGGAGTACGGTTTGAAAAATATCGGCTTGGGCGCAAGAGATACACTCCGCTTGGAGAAGGGTTTCTGCCTCTATGGCGATGAAATTGACGATACAACTTCGCCAATTGAGGCGGGCTTGGGCTGGATTACCAAGTTTGTCGATGGTAAAGATTTTATCGACCGAGAGTTCCTTGCCGAGCAGAAGGCTAACGGCGTAGAGCGCAAGTTGGTAGGTTTGAAGATGATTGACCGAGGTATTCCGCGCCACGAGTACAAGGTAGCCGATACCGAAGGCAATGAAATCGGTCATATCACATCAGGTACAATGTCGCCTTGTTTGAAGGTGGGTATCGGTATGGCGTATGTCAAGAGCGAGTTTGCGAAGGTGGGCACCGAGGTTTGCGTAATCATTCGTGACCGACTCTTGAAAGCCGAGGTTGTGAAGTTACCGTTTGTATAGAGTTTCAGAGATGGCAAATATAGCATTTCTTGTAGAGTGGTTTCCCGGTGGAGGTGTCGAGCGAGTTATAATGAATCTCGCTCAGCCGCTTGCAGATAGAGGGCATAAGATGTTCCTATTTGTTCACAACCTTCAAACCGAGAAGATGTCAGCAGTGTTACCGATAGAGTATATTAGAATACCCCATTCGGCACTCAGTTCACAGAACTACGAGATGGTGCGACAAGCCATAATTGATAACCATATAGATATATTCTTCTCGACAGGACGATTTCCGAAATATCTGCCCAAACTGAACGCAGAGGACATCTGCAAGTTGGTTTTTGTGCTGCACGGCTGTCCATTCTACGAGAAGTTGGAGAAGTGGGGACAGATAATTCGTCCAAGTAAGAGAACAATCGGAGAGTGGATAAACCGCTACCTCGTAAACTACCCCAAATTCAAACTCGGCTACTACGACCGAAAAATGAAAAAGAGGTATCACTCCATATATAATGCGGTGGATGCCTATGGCGTACTCTTCGAAGAGTATGGCAAAATGGTAGCAAATGAGGTGGGCACGCCTTATGAAGAGTCAAAATGCGTAGTTTTGCAGAATCCAATACAAATTACGGGCGGCGTAGATTTATCGACACAGCGCGAGAAAAGAGTTATTTTTGTTGGTCGCCTCTCCTATTGGGACAAACGCATCGACCGCTTATTGTCGGCCTGGAAACTTATATACAACGATTTTCCAGAGTGGCGACTATCAATTGTCGGCGAGGGCAGCGAGCGCAATACACTCGAAAAATATGTGCACGATAACGGGTTGCAACGAGTTGAATTTTTGGGCTTTACGCCAAACCCCCAAAATATGTATACCACATCTGAAATTCTATGCCTTACCTCCACAATCGAGGGTTGCCCAATGGTGCTTCTCGAAGCCCAAGCGTGCGGTTGTGCAACAATAGCATTCGATTGTAGCGCAGGTGTGCGAGAGTTGCTCTCCCCAAATTGGGAGAGTGGAGTCTATGTGCCAAATGGAGATATTAAAGCCTATGCCGAGGCGTTGGCGAAATTGATGTCTGACGACAATCTGCGTAGCAAAATACAACAAAATGGCGTGGAGAATGCTAAACGCTTCTCGCCCGAAAAGAGTGCCGAGCAATATCACGCATTGATAGAGCAATTAATGCAGAAATAAGGGCTATTTTAATAATTTTTAGAACTATTAACTTCGCATTCTGCATTTTGCATTTTGCATTTTACATTTTTTATTCTATCTTTGCACTCGCAAAAAGGTTTTGGACCCATAGCTCAGTTGGTTAGAGCAGCGGACTCATAATCCGAAGGTCGTGGGATCATGCCCCTCTGGGTCCACAGAAAAGTCGCAGTTTTTAACTGTGGCTTTTTTTTGTTTCTTACAAGGATAATGACATCAAAAAAATTGTCTTTTAAGCAGATGATTGTTAGGCGCACAAAAAATCCGCTTGCGCAGTTTACTAAGCGTAAATGAGCAAGCGGATTATTGAAGTGCAACGCCACAAGCGCTGCTTAAAAACAATTTTAGAGGCGAGCCTTGATTGCCGCACTCTCAGCCTCATAACCTGGCTTGTCGAGCAATGCAAACATATTCTTCTTGTACGCCTCAACACCTGGCTGGTTGAAAGGATTTACCTCGATGAGGTAACCGCTGATACCGCAAGCCTTCTCGAAGAAGTAGAGCAATGCACCGATTGCTTCCTCGCCGATGGTTGGGATCTCGATGCGGATGTTAGGTACACCACCATCGATGTGAGCCAACTGAACGCCCAACTCAGCCATCTTGTTAATCTCGTGCAAACGCTTGCCAGCCAAGAAGTTCAAACCGTCGAGATTAGCCTCGTCAGCCTCAACCTTAACCTCGTATGCAGGCTTCTCAACCGAGATGATAGTCTCGAACATCGAGCGCTCACCCTCCTGGATATACTGTCCCATAGAGTGGAGGTCTGCGGTCAAAGTTACCGATGCAGGGAAGATACCCTTGCCATCCTTACCCTCGCTCTCGCCATAGAGTTGCTTCCACCACTCGTTGATGTTCTGCAACTTTGGCTCGTACGAACCGAGAATCTCAATCTTCTTGCCCGAAGTGTAGAGTGCATAACGAGCAGCAGCATACTGCGCTGCGAGGTTATCCTCGAATGCTACACCCTCGGCAGTTGCAGCCTCCATAGCCGCAGCACCAGCCACCAACTTCTCGATATCTACGCCACCTACTGCGAGTGGGAGCAAACCTACCGGAGTAAGCACCGAGAAACGACCACCTACATTGTCAGGAATAACAAAAGTTGTATAACCCTCGTCAGTAGCAAGAGTTTTGAGTGCGCCACGAGCCTTGTCGGTGATAGCCACGATGCGCGACTTTGCCTCCTCCTTGCCATAACGCTTCTCAATCTCCTCCTTGATGATACGGAAAGCGATAGCAGGCTCGGTTGTAGTACCCGACTTCGAGATTACGATTGTAGCAATAGAGTGGTTCTTGGTTGCAGCCAACAACTCTGCTGTATAATCCTCCGAGATGTTCTGACCTGCGAACAACACGATAGGATTCTTGTGCTCTGTGTGAAGCAACTCGAATGGGTTGCTCATAGCGTCGAGAACAGCCTTTGCTCCGAGGTACGAGCCACCAATACCGATGCAGATTACAACATCTGCCTTCTCACGGAGAGTTGCTGCACAAGCGTTGATAGCGTCGAACTGCTCCTTATCGATTGATGATGGAAGGTTTACCCAGCCGAGGAAATCATTTCCTGCTCCCTTACCAGAGTGAAGCAACGAGTTTGCAGCCATAGCCGACTGCTTCAAATCCTCCGAAAAAGCGACACCGCTCTTCGAGGTATTCAATTTCAAAAGTTCCATTGTTACTAATTTTTATTGTTTAAACTTAAAATTATTCATATTTATCCGCCAAAGGTACAATTTTTTTGTCACAATATCAAAGGAGCCCCAAATTATTTTCACATCAGGATCTCTATTTAGCTTGGTTTCCTCGATTTTTTACACTAACTTTGTGAAGTTACATTTTACTATTGTAGATACCCAAGATTTTCTAAAAAGAACATTTAATCGTAACGATAAAATGAAAAAACTTATTCTCTCCACACTTCTTATTATTCTGTCGTTAAGCGCAATCGCTCAAAACGATTGGGAGAACCCTGCTGTTTTTCAGGTTGGCACCGAGCCTGCCAGAGCAACCTTTTGGCGTGGTGGCACTCCCGAAAATTCGGACTGGAACATATCTTTGAATGGCACTTGGAAATTCAAGTATGTTCACGAGGCAACAGACAGACCAACAAACTTTTACAAGCGTGGATACGATGTGTCGGGTTGGGATAATATAGAGGTGCCTGGCCCGTGGGAACTTCAAGGCTTCGGAACTCCAATCTACACCAACATCAAATATCCATTCGAGAAGAATCCTCCATTCATCAAAGGATTGTTCGATAATGGCTCGCCAGTAGGATCGTATATTACCACATTTACACTGCCCGAGAAGTGGCTTTCGGACAAATTGTACATAAGATTAGGCGGAGTATCTTCGGCATATTACTTATGGATAAACGGAGAAAAGGTGGGTTATACACAAGACTCTTTCCTTCCGTCGGAATTTGACATAACCCCATATGTAAAGGCTGGCGAAAATAGCATTGCGCTCCAAGTGTTTAGATGGAGCGATGGCTCTTATTTGGAGGATCAGGACGGCTGGCGACTCAGCGGAATTCTCAGAGATATCTATGTACATCGCACCCCAAAGACGAGCATCCGAGATTTCTTTGTCTATTCGGATCTTGACAAAGAGTATAAGAATGCAGACCTTAATGTCGAAGTTGACATCTTGGGAGAGAGTGCGAATATGTCGCTCGAGGTAAATCTGATGGATGGCAAGAAGAGAGTTGCTCGATTTGGCGGCAAGGTAAATGGAGCATGTACAAAACTCTCCACCAAGATTGTAGAGCCAAAGAAGTGGACAGCAGAGACACCTAATCTATACAAGGTTGTCATCAGCCTTAAAGATGCAAAAGGCAAGGTTGTCGACGAGGTGGCTTGCAACACAGGATTTAGAAAGATTGAGATTGACCAAAGACGCTTTCTCCTTAATGGTCAGGCGGTTAAGATGAGAGGAGTCAACAGAGTTGAGCACGATCCATTCACTGGCAAGTATGTTACCAAGGAGCGAGTACTCCAAGAGGTACTTCTTATGAAGCAAAACAATATCAACACCATTCGTGTAGCCCATATGCCGGCTGCGGAGTGGCTCTATGAGTATTGTGACTACTATGGAATTATGGTTATCGACGAGGCAAATGTGGAGTCTCACGGTATGGGATATAACCCCGAGTCGATATCTCACGACCCAAAATGGGAGGCTGCGCATATAGCCCGCATAACAAGATTGATAGAGCGTGATAAGAACCACCCTTGCGTACTCCAATGGTCGCTCGGAAACGAGTCGGATAATGGCGTAAATATCGCAGCTATGTATCACGCCGCAAAAAAGCTTGATCACACAAGACCTGTTCACTACCACTTTGCCAACCAGCCTATCTGCTGCGACATTCTCGGTGGTGGACTCACAAAGAGGGGACAATACGCACTCTCTGGACGCTACGCATCTGTCTCGGAACTTCAAGCCGTGCTTAAATCGAACGATCACAGACCATATCTACTCAACGAATTTGCCCACGCAATGGGAAATGGAATGGGTAACCTGAAAGAGTATTTTGAGGTTTTTGAGAGTAGTGAAATATTCGCCGGCGGCACCGTATGGGACTGGGTTGACCAAGGCATTGCCAGGAGTGTTAAGGATAAGGGAGTCTACGGAATGATGATTCCAAAATCGGAGCGTAAAGCAGCCACTGAGGGGTGTAGCCGCTATGGTAAAAACTACTATTGGGCTTATGGCGGAGATTTTGGCGACAAACCGACAGACAACAATTTCTGCTGCAATGGCGTAGTTGCTCCCGACCTTAGCAACAACTCCAAACTCAACGAAATGAAGAAGGTGTTCCAAGAGATTGAATTCTACGCATCTGATCTCAAAGCAGGAAAGATTGAGGTTTTCAACAAGTTCTACTACAAGGATCTCTCCGAGTATGAGATTAGATGGCAACTGCTCGAAAATGGCAAGGAGGTAAAGAGGGGAAAGATTGGATATTTCACCCTTGCACCAAGAGCGAAGGGCATCATCACCCTTCCGGTTGCTAATTGGAATATCGAGCCAAATGCTGAGTATGTTATTATCGTAAGCGCACACCACAAGGAGAAGCAATCTTGGTGCGAAAAAGGCCATAAGGTTGCGTGGGAGCAGTTTATTTTGCAAGAGTGGAACTTCGCTTTGCAGACTCTCTCAGCCTCGCCAGTTACACCAAAGGTTGAAAAAACCTCAAAAGGTTATATAATCACATCGGGAGATAAACTTATTCACTTCGATAACTCAATAGGTACAATTTCCGAGGTCACTCACAATGGAAAAGTGCTTATGCAAGAGGGACCAAGACTCGATTTCTGGCGTGCACCACTCGACAATGACGGAGCAGGAAAGGCTCGCTATGTTGATGGAAAGATGCAGGTCGACAATCGTGGTGGTCGCCTCACAAAACTATGGGATCGTAATGGATACCCATATATGAAGAAGGAGGTTAAGGATGTAAAGTTGGAAGAGGTTGCTAAATGTGTGGTTATCACCGTAAGTTCGGTAATGAAAGCAGCCAAGCCAGATGCAGGTTTTGAAGTAGTAGAGGTATTCACATTCAACAACAACGGCGAGTTCTCACTACATTGCAACATCAACCCATATGGCAAACTCGTAGAGGTTGCGAGAATAGGCTATGAGATGGTGATGCCGAAGCAACTCGACAGATTCAATTGGTATGGAAAAGGCCCATACGAGGCATATATTGACCGTAAGGATGGAGCCTGCTTCGGTCTTTATGGCGGCAGCGTAGCAGACCAGTTTGTAAACTACATATTCCCTCAGGAGAATGGAAATAAGTATGATGTTAGATGGGTTTCTCTTACGGATGGCGCAGGCACTGGCCTTACAGTAACAGGTCTTCAACCTATCGAAACGACTGTGCGACACTTTACAACTATGGGGTTAGCCGAGGCTTTACATCCGTACGAATTGGATCCAATTGACGGCTCTATACTCCACATCAACTACAAAATGGCTCCAGTCGGAAATGAGAGTTGTGGACCACGCCCATTACCGCAATATGTCATCAAGTTAGAGCCTTGGGATTTCACTTTGAATTTCTCCTTTACAAGCAACTCGAAGAAACAGTGATATGTTCGATAGAGAGCTCATCTCTTCGACCAAAACTGAGGGTGTCCAACAAGCCGTTGGATGCCCTTATTTTTTGTGGAAAAATGAAAAATAATTTTTTTGTAGAAAAATAGGAAAAGTTATATAACTTTTCATTATCTTTGTCGAAAGTTGTATTTTGAAAGAAAAAATATAAAAAATAGATAGAATTATGGGACTTTTTTCATTGACTCAGGAGTTGGCAATTGACCTTGGTACAGCCAACACCCTCATTGTCTACAACGACGAGGTTGTTGTAGATGAGCCATCTGTCGTTGCCGTAAATGTGCAAAACGGACAGTTGGAGGCTTTCGGTAGCAAAGCACACGCATTCATTGGTCGTACAAACCCTAATCTCCGCACCATTCGCCCATTGAAGGATGGTGTAATTGCTGACTTCAACGCCACAGAGTTGATGTTGCGTGGAATGATTAGCAAGATCAAGACCAAGGGCTCACTCTTCTCACCATCGCTCAAAATGGTAATCTGCATCCCATCGGGTTCGACCAATGTCGCTATCCGTGCGGTGCGTGATTCGGCAGAGCACGCAGGTGGTCGTGAGGTTGCAATGATTTTCGAGCCTATGGCTGCCGCTTTGGGTGCAGGACTCGATGTTGAGGCACCAGAGGGTAATATGATTATCGACATAGGTGGTGGTACTTCGGAGATTGCTTGTATCTCGTTGGGTGGCATCGTCTGCTCGGAGTCAATCGATGTTGCGGGAGATGTATTTACCTCCGACATTATGGAGTATGTTCGCCAGCAACATAGCGTACGCATCGGCGAGCGCACAGCCGAGGATATTAAGTGTAAAATTGGTGCCGCAGTGCCAGAGTTGGACGATGAACCAGCAGACTATGTAGTAACAGGTCCAAGTATGCTCACAGGTCTTCCACAGACAATCACCCTCTCGTACAACGAGATTGCATACGCACTCGATAAGTCGTTGGCAAAACTCGACGCTGCCTTGATGAAGGTATTGCAGGAGATGCCGGCCGAACTCTATACCGATGTTGTTCGCAACGGTATCTTCCTCGCAGGTGGTGGTGCTTTGATTAAGGGACTCGACCGTCGTCTTTCGAAGAAGACCGGTATTCCGTTCCATATCGCAGAGGATCCATTGCGTGCAGTAGTTCGTGGTACGAACATCGCACTCAAAAACATCAATCGATTCTCGTTCTTGATGCGATAAAAAGTTATAGGTGATTGAGGAAATTTTGCGATAAATGAGGAGGCGAAAGCGCAGCATACTAAAAGGTATGTGAGCATTTCGTTATCCGAAGAGCAGCGCAAAATTTACCAATCAGAATAATTTTTTCAATATGCAGAAGTTGATACTATTCATACGCAAAACTGGCGTGGCGATACTCTTTATAATTTTGGAGATTATCGCCATTCGCTCTTATGCGTACTCTACGCCATACACACAGGCTCGACTACTGGTGTGGTCAAATATGGTTGTAGGGGGAGTGCATTCCACTTTTGCAGGCATAACAAACTACTTTGCTCTACGCAAGGAGAATATCCGCTTGACAGAATATATTGCGACACTCGAAAATCGCATCCGTACACTCGAAGCCTCGCTTCCAGAGGAGAAAATCAGAGTAGATGGGGTATTGCAAAAGTATGAGTATCTCTCGGCAAAGATAATCTCCTCGACAACAACACGCAGTCGCAACTTCTTCACTTTGGACAAGGGTTATAGCGATGGTGTCTATGCCGATATGGCGGTGATGACTGCCGATGGCTCGGCGGTGGGTGTAGTGGTAGATTGCTCGGAGCACTTTGCCGTAGCCAAAAGCCTACTGAATGTAGATTTCAGAATAAGTGGAGTATTGGAGGGCGATGGTAGCCACGGCTCATTGGTATGGAGTGGTGAGGATACTCAGATTATCGACTTTGTTGAGGTGTCAAAATATGCGAATGTAAAGCAGGGTGATATAGTCCGAGCAGCAGGTTTCTCGTACTACTTCCCTCGTGAGACAGTCATCGGTACGGTCGAAGAGGTAGAACTTGCGAACAATGGCACATCTTACAACTGCAAGGTGCGTCTTGCGGCCGATATGGGAAGACAATACAATGTAATCCTTGTGCATAACACAAGCGCAGGTGAGGCGAGAGAACTCGAAGACAGTGTGAAAAAATAGAGCAACAATGAAGCAAAGAGCCTACATACTGCTCACATTTGTGGCGCTTTTCGTTCAGGTATTCATCTTGAACAACCTCTCTATTTCGCCAATCGTAATCCCTATGGTCTACATCATTCCAATAGTGATGATGCCTATCGAATCCTCGCAATTCAAAATGTTACTTGCAGGACTACTACTTGGTGTGGCGATGGATATAGCGATGGGTACTATGGGACTCAACACCATCACAACCCTCCCGATAGCCTTTTTCCGTCGACCTATACTCAACTCGTTGGCGGGATTATCATCCATTTCGAAGGAGGAGGGCATACCTTCAATCAAGCGGCTTGGAGTACGATTTCACAACTACTTCATCTTTATGATTGTATTCCACTTGCTACTCTTCTACTTTGCAGAGTGGCTCTCGTTCGACAACTTCGGAACACTTATTTTGCGTATCGTATGCAGCACAGTTGTATCGTTGCTGCTCGACTACATTATCGTAATGCTCTTTATGAAGCGCCTTTCGGCATAGTCAGATATGAGGGAGGGTGGATTATCGCCACGAGCAGTAGTGGCACGCATCATAGTAGTTCTAATTTTTGCCATTCTGGGCTTACGATTGGGCTACATCCAACTTATTGACGACCGCTACGAGAAGTTGGCGGACAACAACTACCTACGAAATGTAGTCCTCTATCCCCCACGAGGTGAAATTTATGACCGCAATGGCGAGTTGTTGGCACAAAATCGTTTGTGCTACGATGTGAGCATTGTGCGCAAGGATATGCCAAAGTCGGGCTTCGACACCACACGAGTAAGTGAGTTGGTAGGTATGTCCCGTGAAGCCCTAATCAAGAAGATTAAGCAATCGCCATATCGCCGTGAGAGTCGCCTCACTCGCTATCCTATTGCGGTGGAGCAGAAGTTGCTGCTCGACGAGATGAATATCGGAGGCTTCTACACTTCGCAGCGTACAGTGCGACAATATCCGCGCAAAATTGGCGGTAACCTCTTGGGCAGTATCAACGAGGTTACAAAGGCTAAAATCGAAAAGGACAACTCCTACTCCGTTGGCGATTATATTGGTATGGAGGGTTTGGAACTCGCCTACGAGGATGTACTGCGAGGTGAGAAGGGGTTAGTTTTACAGGATATATACGCTCCCCAATCGGAGCGAAATACCATCATCAAAGAGCCTGTGGCGGGCAAGTCTATCATCTGCACCATTGATGCAGAATTGCAGCAACTTGCCGAAGAGTTGATGGAGGGTAAAGTCGGAGCAGTAGTGGCAATCGAGCCATCTACGGGCGAAATTTTAACGATGGTATCATCGCCGACCTTCAACCCCGACGAACTCGTGATAGGAAAGGAGCGTGGCAACAACTACGCCAAGGAGATAAACAACCCTCGAATGCCGTTGTGGAACCGAGCCGTAAAATCGCGCTATCCGCCAGGCTCGACCTTCAAACTCGTCACGGGACTTATCGGTATGCAGGAAAGTGTTTTGCGCCCGCACTACCAATACTCGTGCAATATGGGCTACCATCTTGGAGGTGAGCACATAGGTTGCCACGAGCACCCATCTCCTTTGGCACTGAACTACGCTATTGCCACATCGTGCAACGCCTACTTCTGCTATGTTTTCCGCAATATCCTCGAAAATAAGCAAAAGTACGCTATCGCCAAAGATGGATTCGAGGTGTGGCGAGATTATGTTCTCTCGTTTGGCTTTGGTCGCAAACTCGACTCCGATTTCTTGGGCGAGGGTGCAGGATATGTCCCTACGCGAGAGTTCTACGACAAAAGGTATCATAAGTCGTGGAATGCTTTGACGATTCTCTCGCTCTCGATTGGACAGGGAGAGTTGGGTTGTACTCCATTGCAGATGGCAAACCTGGCAGCGATAGTTGCCAACCGAGGATACTACTACATTCCGCACATCGTGCGTGAGATTGAGGGGCAGGATTCGCTCGATACTCGCTTCTACCAGAAGCAGTACACCAAGGTCGACACCAAACACTTCGAACATATCGTCAATGGTATGTGGCGAGGCGTGAATAAGGATGGAACTTGCCAAGGCGCCTATCTCAAAGGCTTCGATGTCTGCGGTAAGACGGGTACAGCGCAGAACTCAAAGGGCGAGGACCACTCCACCTTCATCTCATTTGCTCCACGCAATAACCCTAAAATTGCCATTGCTGTCTATGTTGAGCACGGAGGTTTTGGAGCAGAGATGGCAGTACCTATCGCCTCGCTTATCGAGGAGAAGTATCTGACCGACACCATCTGTCGCCCTGCGCTTATGGAGTATGTCAAGAAGAAGAAAATCGCCTATCCGATGTATAGAAAGAAGAAAAACTAATTATGAATTTCGGGCAAGGAAAGAAGGAGTCGTTGTTTGGTAGTGTCGATATGGTGGCACTGCTACTCTACCTATTGCTTGTAACTATTGGCGTAGTTGCAGTATTTTCGGCATCGTGGGTGGAGGATAGCGAAAATTTCTTCTCTTTCTCGCACAACTACATCAAACAGGTGGTATGGCTTGGCATTTCGTTTGGCGTAGGCGTTGTCGTTATGTTGCTCGACCGCAGTCTGTGGCACAAAATCGCCTACTTCCTCTATGCGGCAGCCATATTAGCACTCTTGGCAACTTTGGCATTTGGTCGCACGGTAAATGGTGCGAAGGCGTGGTTTGAGTTTGGCCCCATCCGCTTGCAGACTATGGAGTTTGCCAAAATCGCCATAGCACTCTCCACCGCACGACTTATGAGCGAGTACGGCTTCTCGATTGCTTCGTTCCGTAGCCTGGTGAAGGTGGCACTTATGCTGATTGTACCACTCGCCATAACCTACTTGCAGAATGACACCGGCTCTGGATTAGTACTCTGCTCGTTTATATTTATGCTCTATCGTGAGGGGTTGAACAAGTGGCTCTGTATACCTATTATATTTATAGGTACACTATTTCTCCTATCGTTTCTCTACTCGCCAATATCGTTGCTCGTAGCGCTGATACTCGTATTTACCATATCGGAGTGTTTTGCAAACCGCAACTTCAAACATAGCACAATCTATCTCGCTCTGCTCTTTGGTGGTAGCACGCTACTCTTCTTGCTACTGAACTCTATACCCGCAATCGAGGTTAGTTACTACGCAGTTTTGCTCTCAACAACGCTTCTTTCGATGATTGGAGTCTGCGTCTATGCCTATCGAACACGATTGCGCAATATATTTATAATGGTGTCGCTCTTTGTGGTGTCGGTGATGATTACCCCAACCTCGAATGCGATGTTTAACATTATGAAACCACACCAGCAAGATCGTATAAAGACCTTCCTCGGCATCACCGACGACGCTTCGCTCAACTACAATGTGCGCCAATCTAAAATCGCCATCGGCTCAGGAGGAATGTTTGGCAAGGGCTACTTACAGGGCTCGCATATTCGCTACGGATTAGTGCCAGAGAAGCATACCGACTTCATCTTCTGCACCATAGGCGAAGAGTTCGGATTTATGGGTGCGATTGTGGTATTGATATTGCTTTTGGCGTTCATCTTCCGCCTTATGCGAATGGGGGATAATCAGCGTGAAACCTTTGGTAGAGTCTACTGCTATATAGTAGCCTCGATACTCCTATTCCACACCCTTATAAATGTGGGTATGACCATCGGCATTGTACCAGTTATGGGTATTCCGTTGCCTCTAATCTCGTATGGAGGTTCATCGTTGTTGGCCTTCTCTATTATGATTTTCATAGCCTTTGCATTCGATGCACAGACTACCAGAGAGTTGCCAACCTACTCACGCTTCTAATCCAGATCTTCATCCTCGTCGTAGTAGAAGCCGTCCATTAGAGCATCTATTTCACGGCGCTCCTTCTTGGTAGGGCGACCTGTACCTCGCTCTCGGAAGACAAAAATTGTTTCACGAGGTTTATTCAGTTTATCCAGTTCAGTTTGTGGCGTTGTGTCAATGCAGTAGTCGGGCACCTTTGCTGCGGGTTGACGATTTGACACCAACTCCTTCACCAAGTATGAATAGGTTACAAGGGTGCGCTTTACCGAAATCCTATCCCCCACCTTCACCTCTCGTGAAGGTTTTGCATAGGCATCGTTCACCAATACACGATTGTTGCGTACTGCGTCGGCAGCATCGCTACGAGTCTTAAAGATTCGCACTGCCCACAGATATTTGTCGAGTCTTACCTCCATTGTTAAATCTCCTTATCCTTTGCACTCTGCGATGGCGGAACGAGCGTACCTTGCTCCACCTGTCTGCTAATGCTCAAAATTACACCTACCGCTATCGAAGCACAGAACATACTTGTACGACCTTGTGTCAGGAATGGCAAGTTCTGTCCCGTTTCGGGAATTGCGCCAATGTTCACACCTATATGCAGGAAGCCTTGACTTGTAACCAATAGCGCCAATCCAACCACCAGCAATCCAGCATACAACCAAGTACACTTCTCGAAAATTCGCAAGGCTCGGAAGAATAGCCACAGATATAGCAACACTATCACAAATGCCAGGAGCAAACCAAACTCCTCCACTACGATGGCGAAGATGTAGTCGCTCTCTGGGTGAGTAAGGCGGGCACGCATAACACTACGACCTGCACCAACACCAAAAAGTCCACCATTGTGTATAGCCATACGGGAGCGCTCCGAGTCGGTATACTTATCCATAACGCTCTGCACTCTGCCCTGCGACTCCTTTTGCACCCCTGCCCAAGCCATCACTCGGCTCTTTATGGTATCCAATCTGTCGGCATCAAACATCACCAGAACAGAGAGCATAATTGTCGCCATCAGGGCACTTACCCCCAGCAACTTTAATATCTCTCGCAGTTTGATACCAGCAATAAAGAGGAGTGTCAATGACGCCACATAGATATGTACCGCCGAGGATGTTGCATCGGGCAAGATAACCATACAGGTGAAGGCTATGGGCGACACCACTGGAATTATCTCATCGAGGATTATCTCTCGTTCTCTTCCGCTACCCCACTTGCGCACATCGAATGTCGAAGGCAAAAGGCGCACCTGTTTTATTCGATGGTGCAAAGCCGAAAGGCGTGCCGCAAGGAGCATAATAGTGGCTATTTTGAGCAACTCCGAGGGTTGAAACATAAAGAATCCCAAATCCAGCCAACGGTGTGCGCCGTTTATTGGAGGCTGAAAATATGGCAACAAGGTCATTATCCACGACACCACATAGGCTATCCAGGTAAACCTACGCATAAACCTCGCACCGAGCATATAGCAGCCGAAGAGTATTCCTGCCGATAGACCGAGTGTCATTATATGTTTTTGCAAATACTCTGCCGTCGAGCCATCCTTGAAGCCAAGTTGTGAACAAGCCGAATATACCACAACCATCGAAATGGCAAAGAACATTGCCACGATAACCCACAGCACCCTATCACCAGGCAATAGGCGTCGTTTTTCGAGTATCGAAGGTACATCTTGCAACTCCTGCTCCCTCTCTCTATTCTCTTGCTCCTTCATTGATGACTACTTGTTAAGTATATTTTCTGAAATCCACTGCTTAAATTCACGACCACGATGCTCGTAACTCTTAAACAAGTCGAAACTTGCACACGCTGGCGAGAGTAGCACCGTATCGCCCTTGCGTGCCGAGCGCACTACCGCCTGCATAGCCTCCTCGAACGAGTGGCACGAGATGATTGTCGGCACAACGCCCTCAAACTCCTTCTCAAATCGTGCGTTATCCACACCCATACATATCATTGTATGCACCTTCTTTCGTGCCAAGTCGAAAAGCGGAGCATAACTTGCACCCTTATCCGTACCGCCCACAATCCATACAGTTGGGCGAGTCATACTTTCGAGGGCATACCACGCCGAATCGACATTTGTCGCCTTCGAGTCGTTGATATACTCGATATCATCTTTTGTGCCTACGGGTTCCAGGCGGTGTTCGATAGGGTTAAAGTCGTACAATGCCTTCTCCACCTGCTCAGGCTCAACTCCCGCTGCGAGGGTTGCCAATACGGCTGCCATAGCGTTGTAGATGTTGTGCTTACCCTTGATTTGTAGGCGAGCGACATCCACTTTAAGTGATTGCTTACCTACCGTTGCGGTAAAAGTCGCATCATCGGTCGGATAGGCGTCGCCTGCACCGCTGGCAATCGCTGCGTGTACCATAAATGGTAACTCCTTTGCCTTGATGTCGTGCTGTTCGAGTTGCGCCAAGATAGTATCATCGTCAGCGCAATATACAAAGTAGTCGTTCGACCTCTGGTTTTGAGTTATACGCATCTTCGACTCGGCATACTTCTCGAACGAGTAGTCGTAGCGGTCGAGGTGGTCAGGTGTGATATTCATCAAAACGCCCACATCTGCCTTAAACTTGAACATTCCGTCAAGTTGGAATGAACTCAACTCCAATACATACCAATCGTACTCTGCTGTTGCCACCGAGTAGGCAAACGACTCGCCGATATTTCCGCCAAGTGCCACATTCGCTCCGCTATCGCGCATAATCTTGTAGATAAGCGAGGTGGTTGTGGTCTTGCCGTTGCTACCCGTAATGCAGATAGTCTTTGCCTTGCCCATATAACGACAGGCAAACTCCATCTCCGAGATTACCGGCACGCCCTTTTCGTGCAGAGCCTTCACCATAGGTGCTTTGTCGGGAATACCCGGCGATTTGATAACCTCCGAGGCGGTCAATATGCGCTCCACCGAGTGTCCACCCTCCTCGTACTCCACGCCCCACTCATCGAGTCGCTCACGATAGCGGGGTGCTATTGTGCCCATATCCGAGAGCAGAACATCGAAGCCCTGCTTCTTGGCGAGTATTGCCGAGCCGTAGCCACTGATACCGCCACCCAAAACTGCTATAAACTTCTTTGCCATTGTCTATCGGATTTTGAGGGTTACAAGTGTGAGTGCCGCAAGGATAATCGACACAATCATAAAGCGTATCATAATCTTCGTTTCAAATATGCCCTTCTTCTGATAGTGGTGGTGAATAGGCGACATAAGGAATACTCTGCGACCTTCGCCATACTTGCGTTTGGTATATTTGAAGTATCCCCTCTGCACCATTACCGATACCGCCTCAACGAGGAACACACCGCAGAGCAGTGGCAAGAGCAACTCCTTGCGGATACACAATGCCATAACTGCGATGATACCACCGACTGCGAGTGAGCCGGTGTCGCCCATAAAGATCTGCGCAGGGAAGGAGTTGTACCACAAGAAACCTATCAGCGCACCCAACATCGCAGCACCAAAGACCATCAACTCTCCGCTGTTCGGGATATACATAATGTTGAGATAGTCGGCATAGATGATATTACCCGAAAGGTATGCCAGCACCGCCAACACACCCACAATAGGTATCGAAACGCCCGTCAGCAAGCCATCGAGTCCGTCGGTGAGGTTTGCTCCGTTCGACACCGCAGTAATGACGAATATAGCGACCAAAACATAGAGCACCCACGCCAACAACTCGTTTCCGCCAACAAACCAACTATAATCGAGTTCGTTATCTTTGAGGAACGGAATTGTGGTCTTGGTGGTCTTAATAACATCCTCGCTCAATCGAATTTGCTGCGAGGAGATAATAACCGTTTCGCCCGTCTGCTCATCTACGATGCTCTGCTCTACGGGTACGGTGGTATGCTCACGCACAACAATATCCTCCGAGAAGCACATCACAGTTCCTACGATTAAGCCCAAACCAATCTGACCGACAATTTTGAACTTACCCTGCAAACCCTCCTTGTTATGGCGGAATACCTTGATGTAGTCATCGAGGAAGCCAATTGCTCCACACCATAGCGTAGCCACGAGGAGCAGAATTGTGTAGATGTTGTCCAAGCGAGCAAAGAGCAAAACAGGCACAACGATTGCGAGCAGAATGATAATTCCGCCCATAGTTGGTGTTCCCTTCTTTGCGAGTTGTCCCTCCAAACCGAGGTCACGAATCTCCTCGCCAATCTGGTGGCGTTGCAAAGCACGGATAATGCTCTTACCGCAGAAAATCACAACCAGCAAAGCGGTAACCACCGCTGCCACCGAACGAAAACTCAAATAGCGCATCAAACCCGAACCCGGAAGGTCGAAGTTGCTTGTCAAATAGTCAAATAAGTGATATAGCATACTCTTTATCTGTTAAATTTCTCGAAAAACTCTTTTACGACCTCTTTGTCGTTGAATGGCAACTTCTCGGTGCCGATGATTTGGTAATCCTCGTGGCCCTTGCCTGCCAAAAGGATAATATCTCTCGGCTCTGCCAACATCACAGCGGTCTTTATCGCCTCGTGGCGGTCGGTGATTTTCAGATATTTGTCGCCAGCCTCAACGCCCTCCTCCATCTCACGGATAATATCTTCCGGATTTTCGGTGCGAGGGTTGTCCGATGTAAAAATCGCAATATCAGCCCTCTTCGCAGCCATACCTCCCATAACGGGGCGTTTGCTCTTATCTCTATCGCCACCGCAACCGCAGACAACAATCAGTCGCTGACCACTCTGGCGCAACTCGTCTATCGTGTTGATGATATTTTCAAGTGCATCGGGCGTATGGGCAAAATCGATCACCGCCGTAGTGCCGTCTTTGGCAAGTACCGTTTCGAAACGGCCACTCACAGGGTGCAACATACTCAAATGCGCCAGCACCTCCTCCTTCTCAAAGCCAAGCAACACCGCAGCGCCATAAACCGTCAAGAGGTTGTAGGCGTTGAAGCGACCAAGGAACTGCACCCACACCTCCTTATTGTCGATGCGCAACTCCATACCCTCTGCCATCATCTCCACAACCTTGGCACGGAAATCGGCCATTCTCTGCAACGAGAGAGTG
>JAGCLL010000027.1 GCA_017647025.1 Alistipes sp.
GCGTTAGTATGCGCTCGGGCTGCGTGCGTGTAATGCCGCCCGAAACAACCTCCCTTTCGAGGCTCTTGACACGACCTTTGTTACTGATTTGATAACACCCTTCATAATTTTTAATGTCCACCCAGATCTCCTGGGTTGTGCTCATCTGTTATTCGCTTTAATGCGGTTTGAAATATGTCTCTCTGAATCTCTATTCCGATAAATCTGCGTCCTGTATTTCGGCAGGCTATGGCGGTACTGCCACTACCCATAGCGAAGTCAATAACCAAATCGCCCTCGTTGGTGTAGGTGCGGATTAGGTACTCAAGCAGCGCCACAGGCTTCTGCGCTGCGTGCAGACACGATGTCTGCTTATCGGTTTTAAGCTTGATAACACTGCGTGGATAGCGCTCTGTGGAGATATAGTCTCGATAGTTGTCGTGCTTATGATATATCTCTCCGGCGTTACACTTACGCTGGTGTGCTGCCATAACAACCTTGCGTTTATGACCATCGGTCTTTATTGGATTATATGTCGGCAGCCTGTCGTAGAATACGAGTATATCTTCGTGTGCCTTCATAGGCATACGCTTAGCATTTAGAAAGCCCGTAGGCTGTGTCTTCTCCCATACCCACGAATAGCGTAGTTGCTTGAGGTTTGAGGCTCCAAGCACGCTGGTAAATGGCTGCTGACAAAAGAGCAGTATGGGGGTCGTAGGCATAGTAACGCCACGAAGCACCTCCCACATCTTTGTTATATCTATGGGCGAATCCCAACGGCAGTGCGTTGTACCGTAAGGTGGATCTGTGAGTATCATATCTGCCTTGATGCCTTGCTCGGCAAGCATAGGAAGCACATCGAGGGCATCGCCTTGGTAGAGGTCGCAGCCGTTATAGGGGATCAGATGTTCGTAGTTGTTCATTGGCTATCTCCTTTAAGTTCCACAAGCAATCTCGGCGGTCTAATAGGATGTCATCGCCACAACTCAATTTATCGGCTGTAATAGTCATCTCCTTGCCATCACGCACAATGCGTAATTTGGCTTCGGGATGCAGCATATATATTGTTTTATCAATCTCAACCTCTATGTACTCCACACCTCGCTGTATGAGTATGTCGGGAGCAAGTACAGTTAGTTTATCCTTCCAACCAAGTCCACATCGCTCCGGGACAAGGAATCGAGAGAAAATAAGGTCATACTTTATCGGGTCGATAGAGGTAATACCCAGCAGATACGATACAAGCGAGCCTCCTGCCGAACCACGGCCGATACCCGTTGCAATGCCACGACGCTTTGCCTCCCTGACCATATCCCACTGCACCAGGAAGTAATCCACATTGTCGGTCGATTCGATGATATACACTTCCTCATCTAATCGTTCGCGATAGATTTGGTGCTTCGTCTCCGGAATCTTCTCCGCGAGCCCCTCGTCGAGCAGACGAAGAAACATTGTGCGTCTATCGCCATAGCGTTCCTGCTCCTCGGGGCGCATCATATATTCGGGCATAAACATCTTGCCCGTCTCAAAGGCTGTATCGGCACGCTCCGCAATATCCACCGTATGTCGGCACATCCTCTCGAAGAGTCTGTCAAAGTCCCACTTCTCCGAAAAGAGAGGTTGCAGTGTGTTGTAATGCTCATCTACGCTCTTGAAGTATTGCTCCTCGCTCTGCTCGTGGGCTGCACCCGTAGCAATCTTGTTAAGCACGATCTTCGACTTAGCATCATCACGGTCTATGTAGTAACTATCTGCTATAAGAATAGGCTCAACGCTAAACGAATCGTTTACTGCATCGTAACAATTATCGAAGTAGTGCTTCAATGCGGCTAACTTCTCACGGTCTATGCGGTCAGCCTTATACTCATTGCCATCGACCTGATAGTATACGGCATCGAACCGCTCCTTCAGTCGCTCGACATTGCGTGGATTCTCCGTTATCCAGTATGTCGAGCGAGTGTCGAAGACTATGGCACACCCCTCAGCATAGAGAAATAGTTCCGAGTACTTGATGACGCCATCTTCGGAGTTTACCATTACCTCTCGTTGAATGTTGAGCAGGTTATGCAGTCCTTTGTTGCTGAGAGCATATATCTTTATCTCGACTTTTGTTTCGTTATGCAGCATTGTAAGAGTATAGCCAAACACGGGTTTAAGCCCCGCCTTAGCACACTCCTTTTGCAGGTTGAGCGTGGCGGCCATTGTATTGCGGTCGCAAATGCCTACGGCTGCTTGTCCGAGCCACTTTGCCTTACGACATAGCCCATCTACCGAGCCCGATGCATTAAGCAACTCAAAAGGCGTATGGACACCGAGATTGACAAACGGGATATTATGCTTCGAGGGCCTTGGCGTGCCTATATGCTTTAGGATATTGAAGCGAAACTCTTCACGCAGATCGTAGTAATACCAGTTGTTGCCGAATGGGAAAGTGACATAGAATATTCCCTCGTCCTGCAACTCTTGCGGGTTTTCCATAAGGTTGAACCTAACATCGCCATCCTTGCTCTTGAAGATGGATTCCACACCCGACAGGTCAGCAAGAAACATCTTGCCGAAGTTCGGGATTTCAACGACCTCATTATCAATGGTAGTATAGTCTATGTTTTGGGCATTGAGCCACTGAATTAGTTCCTGCATCATAACTCTTGAACCTTTCGTAGTTTGAAATTAGAGGGAGATTGAAGGCGTTGAGCAAAGATGTCGAATATCTCCTCCACGCTCATCTCGTCCCAGTCCTTATGGGCATCTGCGATGTTGGCCACGAAGACAGTAAAGTACTTAGCGAGTCTGCTGGCGGCCTTCTTTACAGGCTCAACAGCATCTCCATCGTAGCCGACAATCACCGTCTGAACTCGCTTGCATTGGAGTTTATAGACCTGGACATCGGAGATCTTCTTTCCAAAGGTTGCTACAACAGCCACTCTGGGATTATCATATAGCTCCATCTTGCGGGTCAGGGCTATAACATCAAAGATGCCCTCCACGAGGATAACAGTATCGGTCTCACCCTCGTGAATAGCATCGTAGTTATATAGAAGTTTGGAGAAGTCGTTATTGACAGAGTTGCGGTAGCGCAAAATCTTGAAGCCACCATTGTACTTGACCTTGCGGTTATGGGCATCGATATCGCTCTTCGACCAGGTATGACGGCCCACAAAGCCCACATTTTCCCCGTTGTCAATGATGGGAAAAATCACATAATCCTCAAAGCGAGGATTGAGGCGATTGGTTAC
>JAGCLL010000180.1 GCA_017647025.1 Alistipes sp.
CGAGTTAGCAATACCAACCGAGAGAACGGTCTTCACTTTACCATTTGACTCGATGCCGAGGTCAAGGGTAGAGTCCACAGTTGTGTCTGTAACGCAAGAGAATGCAAACATTCCCGCCACAACCGCCATGAAAATTTTTGTCAAATTTTTCATTGTTTTTTTTGGTTTTGATTAATAATTTGGTTAAAAATTGTTTGTTTATAGTGTTATTTTTAGTGTCGTTTTTAAGGAGTTTAATGAGTTTAATGAATTTAATGATTTTCTTAAACTCCTTATATTCCTTAAATTCCTTATCCTCCTCCCTCTCTCCAATTAAAGTTTTTTCTCTCTCAAAGAGCCTAAATCGCTAATAATCAACTAATTAAAACCCAAAATACCCCCCCCCGAAAAAATCAGGGAGGGTATTTTGTGTCCATAGCATTATAGTATGATGCGAAGATATAAATTTTTTTTCTTTTTTTGGGTATATACTTATATAAATTTTAGCAAATTTTTCGTTTTCATTAAAAAACCATATCTTTGCACTCAACTATTAGCGTTTTTAAGAAGATGTTTTTGGAGGAATTGTGGACATTCATTAAGCGCAATATATTTGCGATTGTGTTGGCGGTAACAGTGATGGTTGCCGTACCGTGGACAATTATTTTCATACTTCCCGTAGCGGCTATATTTATACTTTTTCTTGTAGTGACTTGGCGTCTGCGAAAGGCAAGCAAACAAATGTACGAGGAGGCGCAGCGTCAGGCTGGCAGCCAACAGCAAACTCGCAACTCGTGGCGACGCAAAACAAAGGAGGAGGGCGAGGTTACAGTGGTGCAGACCGAGCAGACCGAACAGCGAGTAAACGATGAGGTCGGCGAGTATGTCGATTTCAAGGAGATAAAGGATTAACAGAGTAACCTCACCACAATGTGGTGTCAATGAGATAAAAATGAAGATTTTTGTAAACTTTTTTGCAGCAATAGGCCGATATATACAACTTATGGGCAAGGTGTTCTCGCGCCCAGAGAAGGCCAATATCTACTATCGTCGCATCCTGATCGAAATAGATGCGCTCGGCATCAACTCGATGCCTCTGGTGGCGATAATCTCAATCTTTATCGGCGCAGTAATCGCCTTGCAGATGGGTATCACATTGGAGTCGCCTTTTATCCCCAAATTTATGATTGGTTATGCCACTCGTGAGACAATGACCTTGGAGTTTTCTTCAACCGTTATTGCGATTATTCTCGCGGGAAAGGTAGGCTCAAACATCGCATCGGAGATTGGCACTATGCGCATCACCGAGCAGATTGATGCCCTCGAAATTATGGGCGTAAACTCCGCCTCATATCTCATCTTGCCAAAGGTCGTTGCGGCAGTGTTATTTTTTCCTCTTTTGGCGCTTTTTAGTATGATGATTGGAACGGTCGGAGGCTACATCATTGCGGCATTCACGGGTATCGTACTCCCTGCGGAGTATGTGGAGGGTTTGCACTACTACTTTATCCCATTCGAGATTACCTACTCGTTGATTAAGATGGCGGTATTCGCCTTTATCATAACATCGATTTCGGCTTTCTACGGCTACTCGCCAAAGGGAAACTCGTTGGAGGTTGGTCGTGCATCGACTCGTGCGGTAGTGACCAGTTCGATTACGATTATGATATTCAACCTTATCCTAACACAATTGATGCTCACCTAAACGGCAAAGACGATGATTAAGTGCGAAAATATATTTAAGTCCTTCGATGGTCGCACCATCTTGGACAATATCTCGGTAGAGTTTGAGTCGGGCAAAACCAACCTTATCATTGGTCGAAGTGGCTCAGGTAAGACTGTATTGCTCAAAACCTTGGTTGGACTCCACGAGCCCGATAGCGGAAGTGTCTTCTACGACGATAAGAACTATACAGCGCTCTCATTTGCCGAGCGCAAGGAGGTGCGCCGTGAGTTAGGAATGATTTTCCAGGGAGGTGCGCTTCTCGACTCCTCGACCGTATATGAGAATGTGCGTCTGCCACTCGATATGTTCACAAACCGTTCATCTGCCGAGAAGGATAAGCGAGTGAAGGAGTGCTTGGAGCGAGTAGAACTTTCGCACGCAGGACACCTATACCCTTCGGAGTTGTCGGGTGGTATGATTAAGCGTGCAGCGATTGCTCGCGCCATTGTGCTCAATCCAAAGTACCTCTTCTGCGACGAGCCAAACTCTGGTCTTGACCCACAGACCTCAATAGTTATCGACAACCTTATTCGTGACATCACCGTAGAATACAATATCACCACAATCATCAATACTCACGATATGAACTCGGTGATGGAGATTGGCGATAAAATAGTCTATATCCACCAAGGCAAGAAGTGGTGGGAGGGTACCAAAGATGATATTTTGAGCGCCGACAATCAGGAGTTGAACGACTTTGTCTTTGCTTCGGCAATGGCAAAGCGTGCCAAAAGGTCGCTTTAACAAGATAATCACCCCGCTTTAACGCAGGCGGTGGCACTCAAACCAAGGATTTCTGAGATCACGCTTGTTGTAACGCAATGGCTTGTGGTCGGGCAGTGAGCGTACCACTCCACCCGCCTCTACGAGTATCAACTCGGCAGCCGCCGTATCCCATTCGTAGGTTACCGTAGTGCGAGGATAATAATCAACCTTTCCCTCTGCCATAAGACAAAACTTATAGGAACTTCCCTGTTCGATAATCTCAAAGTTGGGATGCTCCCGACTAATCTCTTCGACATAATTTGCCGTTTCGGCAGTTTGATGAGTGCGCGAAACTGCAATGCAGAACTTGTCGTGGCGATTGCAATCCAGCGGCAGACTCTTCGCTCGCAGCCTAATCTCTTGGTCGGTGTAGTTTGCATTTTCGCTCGGCTCGATACCCTCCAATAACATCGCTCCGCATCCTTGCTCTGCAAAGTAGAGTTTTTCGAGATATGGAACATAGACTATCGCTCCGATGCACTCATTATCACGCATCAGGGCGATATTTACAGTAAATTCGTTGTTCCCTTTCAGGAACTCAATCGTTCCGTCCAGAGGGTCAACCAACCAAAATATATCCCAATTTTTGCGCTCGTCGTAGTTTAACTCTCGCCCCTCCTCCGACAAAATGGGGATGCGGGTTGTGCCTAACACCTCCTTTATCTTGTCGTGGGCTCGACGGTCGGCAATGGTTAAAGGGGTGTTGTCGCTCTTGACCTTAACGGCGTGTTTTCCGTTTTGACGGGCGACCTTCATAATCTCGGCACCTGCCTGCACTGCCGCATTGAAGGCATACGGTAGAAGATACTCTCTAATTTGCCTCTCTATCATAGTAGTCTCTCTTTGTGCGTTTTGTGTCTATGGCGACAATGGGCTGCGAAAGCGCCCTCTCACTTCTCCACTTTGCAGATATACGAGAGAAGATTCGCCACCTCTCAACCATAAATCGACAAAAACTATCAATTATTGTGGAGAGGGTTGTAAATAGGCTCTTTTCGAACACCAAACAGCACGAAATATAGATTAAAGCCATCGATGCAATGGCTATTGCGACTGCCGAAAATAGCAGTAATCTATCCATTGTGGCGTGAGCCATAAATAGCACTATTGCCGGCAAAGTTATAGCGACTATCGGAAATATAGGCGATGGTTTGCGCCACGCCAAGATGCGCCCCGTAAGAAGCGATTTACGCTCTGGCTCTTCGCTCCTATCGCACCTCTCCAAGCGCACCTTTGCTCCGACAATCGTACTTAACGAGATGTTGTCAATATGGGGATAGGAGGCGATAATGTTGGCGCAGTAGGCAATTGCACCACTCTGTATAACACTCTCGCTTTCGAGGCGGAGAATATAGTCGTATGAGGCTATCGTCTTTGCCACCTTGCAAGCCGAATGACGGCATTTGAGAGGCATATCCACAAGCACTATTCGCCTATATGCTCTGTGGCGTGAGCGATAAAAACCTCTTACACCCTTCAAATGGTTATGATTAACCCCTACGAGTTGAAAACGCTTTGTTAAGTGCGCTAAATTGGAGTTGTTGGCTTGGAGGTCAGCCACGATGATTACCTCGCTACGAGGATACTCCTCGTCGAGAAGGGCAACTATTGGCTCTGCTGTTGTGGGGTACTCCACGACCGTGGAGATGCCGACATTCCCTATTCCGTCACGAATGGAGTATAAGAGTCGTGTTTTAGCGTTGGCTCGCAGCCACAGCACCACAAATAGAAGCGCTCCAACGAGCAGAACAAGCGAGAAAATTAGCAATATCACAGATATTAGTTGCATATAATCGAACATTTGTATGAGTTTAACAGTTGAGTAAATCGTACTCTTTCCGCCTTATTGAGCAGATGCGAGCAAGAACGAATTGAGTAGCACGCCAGCACAGCGTGACGAATGAACGACTCTCGGCAGTGGGCTGGCAATCTTCGCACCACATCTGCTAAATGGGGAGTCGAGAGGTCGCCTCGCAGGGTGCATAAGGCGTGTAGTGCAACATACGCAACCTCTGCATCCTCGCTCTGCACAAGTCGTTGCAGATGAGGCTCGGCATCCACAGCCATAAAACGCTCGACAAGTTCTATGCCGATAAGTTGCAAGTTCTTATTCTCCGACATCAACATAGGCGTATAGGCAATTGGAGCGCCAACTCTCCGCAGGAGTTGCGACAGCCACGCCACCTCGTGAGGTGAAAGACGGAAGTTTAACATCGCAATATGTCGCACAGCCCTCTCTGGGCGGGAGGCTACCAGTGCTGCCGTTATGCAAAAACGGCTTTTGTTACTCGTGTCATCGACGAGCCAATTTGCGCACTCTGCCACCGCTGCAACGGGTGCTATATGAGAGAATTTCAGCAGTAGATCTATGCGGTTTTCCTGTTGCCACACAGGGGCGAGAAGGCGCTTTTCGATTTTGCAATCCTCAGCAATAAGAGCCAAGCGATTGAGCATATTTCCGTAAATATGTTCCGAAATAAACATCACAGCATCGAGTATCATCACATTTGTAAAGCGGAAACTCAGCCCCCTCATCTCTCTTTCGGAGGGATCTTCCGAGGCGACAATCATCTGCGCCACACGCTCCACGCATCGGGCAGAGATAGCCTTGTCCAATCGTGTCGCTACCCAATCCACAGTTTGTGCCACGACCATCAGCAGTGGCATTGCCAAGGCTATGGCAATCTCCTCGTTTGCAAGAGTCATCATACGCAGAAATTTCGTTGCGCCAACACTTTATTACGCAATCTTTCGGGTGATAGTGGGAGTGAAATAAATTGGTTTATCCCCATTTCGAGGAGTGCCATCACGCAATCCTCCGAGAGGTTGTGTGATAGGATAAATATCTGTGGCAGAGCATCACCGCAGCGGATTTTACCCATTGCCTCCGAACCATTCACAAACATCATCACATCGTCAGTTAAGAGCAACTCAAACTTTGATTTGCGGCACAAGTCGAATAATTTCTCTCGTGATGCCACCTCTCTTATTTCGAGTTTTGTTCCAGAAAGTACCCCTTTGACGAATGCCCGCAAAAGACCGTTTTTCGAATATATAACCACGCTCTTCATAACCATTTTTAGCCATTAGCAGGCTATATTAAAGCCAAAAATATGCCAACCTTGCAGTTTGGAAGTTAAAATTTTGCAATGGGGTAATTTCAATAACTTCCCATCCCAACTATTTTATTTATAAAATAAACCAAATTGGCTGGCTGATATTCAAAACTTTTTTTGTATCTTTGCGCCATATTCAGACCTTATGGGCACATAATCCCTCCCCCGATTTTTCGGGGGAGGGGATTTTTGGGTTTTAATCAGTTGATTATTAGCGATTTAGGCGCTTCGAGAGAGAAGAAACTTTAATTAGAGAGATTAAGGAGGGATAAGGAATTTAAGGAATATAAGGAGTTTAAGGAAAATCATTAAATTCATTAAACTCATTAAACTCATTAAAAACGACACTAAAAATAACACTATAAACAAACAATTTTTAACCAAATTATTAATCAAAACCAAAAAAAACAATGAAAAATTTGACAAAAATTTTCATGGC
>JAGCLL010000028.1 GCA_017647025.1 Alistipes sp.
ATAGCCTCTAAACTATGCAAACAGTATCCGAAATTGCGTGGAGGTTGTTATATGCACCGCCCACAGGACATAGAGAAGGTGCTGCGTAAATATCCGATAGAGGATGTTTGGGGCATTGGCCGCCGCTCAGTGCCTAAACTGAAAGCAAAGGGAGTAAATACCGCATACGAGTTCACCCAGTTGCCCGAAGGTGTTGTGCAGAATATGTTCGGCATAACGGGTGTGAGAACTTGGAAAGAGTTGCAAGGTATTCCCTGTATTGAGTTTGAAGATGGCTTCGAGGCAAAGCAATCTATATGCGTTTCTCGTAGTTTCTCATCCGAGATATATGAGATTAAGGAGTTGCAGGAGCAGATAGCAAACTTTGCATCTACTATGGCTGAGAAGTTGCGCAAACAACACTCCGTTACATCGGAAATAGTAGTCTTTGCTTACACCAATCGTTTCAAGGAGGATGCACCGCAGACATACGCCAATGCTTTGGTATCGTTTGTAACACCAACTGCCGACCAGCGAACGATAATCACTGAGGCCGTGCACGCTATGCAGAAGTCATTCAAGAGTGGTTATGGCTATAAGAAGGCAGGCGTTATCGCTACCAAGATTATCGATGAGAGGAATGTAATGCACTCCCTGTTTGAAGATACAGAGGCTATCGAGCGAGAACACAAGATAACCTCTGCATTAGATGCCATCAACTCGACCTTTGGAAAAGGTACAATCAAGTTGGCAGTTCAAGGAAGCGGCAAGATTAAGACATCAAGCGAAAGTCAATCACCACACTACACTACGCTGTGGAGCGATATCCCTAATGTAACGGTGAAATAATCTATACCATCCACGGATTGCGGTATGGGTCGTAGTCGTTCTGAAATGTAGCCAGTTGCCAATCGGTGACTGGCTTCTTTGTTTCATCGACCTTGCGAGGGATTTGAGGGTTGAGTCGCAGTTTGGCCGCATCGTTGAGCCACTTCATCGAGTCCTCATAGTCTCGCATACGCACAGCACTCACATTGTTTGGAGCGATGAGTTTCGTGAGTTCATAGACAGCCAATCTCACCATATGCTTTTTGAGGTTGTAATTGCGTGGGTCGTGAAGTGAAAGATTGTTGCCGAGTTCTGGGGCATCAGCATTGACATCTGTCTCCGGATAGAATATACGACCCTCATAGACTACATACTCGTGGTCCGACAACTCATAGTCATTGTACGCGGAGTCATAGTCAGCAATAGCGCCCCAACAGTCAGATGCTAGCGGGTCTATGTTGTTATCAAAGTCATCGAGTGTCATCAGCGTATAGAACGCACCTTCAAACTCTACAACAGTCCACAATGGATAGTCAATAGGTTGCCACAGCGTTGTCTCTGCCTCAATCCAACCGGCAACCATAGGAATACGGATATCATCGAACTTATAGCCGTTCTCCGATAGACAGAGATAGACCACACCATTGTAATTCACTTTGTCGCCGGGATAGTAGGTGTTGAACTGCGAGTAGGCAGGAACTTGCGAAGCATCGATATTGATATCGGTTGATTCCTCCCAATAGACCACCGTTGCAGGCTTGCGGTAACCACTGATGGAGCGAATAACTTCGTGGATTTGCCCATCAAAGTAGATATGTACGCCTACGGGGTAAGTGATACGCCTGTCATAGTCGGCGATATATTTCCCCTTCGCTAATTCCTTCTCCACCTCGTAGTTCTCCGAGAGATACTCCACGATGCTCATCTCTGCCGACTGCTCAGCCTGAATAAAGCGTTCATCGTTGCCACGAGTGAGTTGCTGCAAAGCCTCCTGAGTGATGATACCCAAGTAGTCGCTATTATTTAGAAATCGTCTGTACATATCTATTGTGTTTAGTAGTTAAATCCTTCACTTATTACTGATGTTGATACCACATAGCCGTTACCATCGCCACCGCTCTTGTACTTGTACCAGCTATCACGCAGGTAGTAGCAGAGCAAGTAATCGAGGCAGTCTGACAAGTGTCCATATCGCTCGTATTTCACGCCTGTTTTAGGGTCTGTGGTCTTCTGCTTACTCTTTGTGCCATCCTCGTTGCGGAGCTGGTAGATAAGGTCCTGAGTGAGTTTGCGACACTTAATGTCTATCTGAATCTCCCAGCCATTGTAGCCATCGAAGACCTCATTGACAAACTCG
>JAGCLL010000181.1 GCA_017647025.1 Alistipes sp.
GCGATAATCGAGTAAATCATGTTTGCGCAGCCGACTATGGCGAGGGAACAGAGATGGATACGGTGGTAAAAGCAATTATAGATAAGTGCGTTGCCGACCACAAACTCTCTCTATTAGAAGCAGAGAAATAATCGAGAATTGCACCACTCACTAATAAAAATCTGATGGCCAAAGGCTAATAACTAATGGTCAAAGAACTATGAACGAGATAATTTTTGCAACCAACAATGCTCACAAGTTGGGCGAGGTGCAGGCACTCTTGGAGGGTAAGTTTGCACTCAAAACCCTGCGAGAGTGCGGTATAACCGAGGATATTCCCGAAACTGCCGAGACGCTCGAAGGTAACGCCTTGTTGAAGGCTCGCTATGTTCACGAGCGTACGGGTGCCGACTGCTTTGCCGACGATACTGGCTTGGAGGTTGAGGCTTTGGGAGGCGCTCCGGGTGTTCGCTCGGCTCGCTATGCAGGCGACGAGCACGACTTCGATGCAAACAACGCCTTGTTGCTGAAAAATCTCGAAGGCGAGAGCAACCGCAAGGCTCGCTTCCGCACGGTTATTGCCTTAATTTTGGGCGGCAAGGAGTATCTCTTCGAGGGCATTGTCGAAGGTACGATCATCGACCATATGTCGGGTACAGAGGGCTTCGGCTATGACCCAATGTTTGTTCCAGAGGGCGAAACCCGCACCTTTGCCGAGATGTCGGCGGAGGAGAAAAACGCCATCTCGCATCGTGGTCGTGCAGTGGCGAAATTGGTAGAGTTTTTACAGAATAACTAAGAAATATGGCAAATTACGAGCGCGAGGATAGATACGACCTCGAAAAGATTGAGCAACTAAAATATCACTATGGCGAGGTGTTGCGACTCCTCGGCGAGGACCCAGAGCGTGAGGGTTTGATAAAAACCCCAGAGCGTGTGGCAAAGGCGTGGTCGTACCTTACAAAGGGTTACGAGCAGGACCCTATCGCTATCTTGCAGTCTGCGATGTTCAAGGAGGAGTACAAGCAGATGGTTGTGGTCAAGGATATTGAACTCTTCTCGGTATGTGAGCACCATATGCTCCCATTTGTGGGCAAAGCGCACGTGGCATACATCCCTAATGGCACTATCACAGGACTCTCGAAGGTTGCTCGTGTTGTGGAGTGCTTCGCTCGTCGTTTGCAGGTGCAGGAGCGTCTGACCGTACAAATTCGTGATTGCATCCAGGAGGCTCTCAATCCCGTAGGTGTTGCAGTCGTTATCGAGGCGTCGCATATGTGTATGCAGATGCGTGGCGTGGAGAAGCAGGGCTCAAAGACTACCACTTCGGCATTTACCGGCATCTTCCTCTCTGACCCACGAACTCGCGAGGAGTTTATGTCGATTATATCATCTAAATTGCAGTAGAACGAACAGCCCCAAGAATGGCTTTTGCCCAGAGATATATCACGAAGGTGCGAGAACTCTTGCGGTTGGCTCTGCCTGTGATGTTAGCACAACTTGGCTACATTGCGGTGCAAGTGGCAGACTCTGCAATGGTTGGAAAGTACGGAGGCGAGGAGGCAACACACCTCGCCTCGGTTGCCTTTGGCACAAGTATATCGTGGCTATTCTTCTTCATCTGCATAGGTCTTACAATTGGTCTTACGCCAGTCATTGGTGAACTCTTTGTGCAAGAGCGCAAGCGGGAGATGGCGCACTATCTTCAAACCTCTCTCTCACTCTACCTCCTCTTTGGTGTGGCGTGTATGTTGTTGCAGATTGCCGCCGAGCCCCTGCTCTACCATATGGGGCAACCAGTCGAGGTGGTGGATATGGCGCTACCCTACTATCGTCTAATGGCCTACGGCTTACCATTTGTGATGCTATATGGCTCGGTGAAGCAGTTTTTGGAGGGTGTGGGTAACACAAAATCGGCAATGATTGTTGCCATTATCACGAATGTGATAAACATCATCCTCAACTACATATTCATCTTTGGCAAGTGCGGTGTGGAGCCTATGGGAGTCTATGGTGCGGGCTTGGCTACCCTCATTGCGAGAATTCTCAATCCGATACTGCTTGGAGGTTACTTTGTCTGCGCCAAGCAATATCGTCTGTACCTCACGCTCTTCTCTCGTAGCAGAGAGCGACTTCGCAACACATTACACCTTCTGAAAATGGGACTTCCAATATCTGGACAGATGGTGTTGGAGGCGTTGGCGTTTATCGTTACTGGAATTATGATGGGTTGGTTTGGCACAGAGGCGATAAGTGCAAACCAAATCGGCAACACCTATGGCAACTGCACCTTCCTGATGGTGCTTTCGCTCGGCTCGGCTACTACAATCTGCGTATCGCACGCCTTTGGTCGCCGAAACATCGACGAGATTGCCGATGTGGTACGCTCGACACTCTCTATGGCGGTAATTTGGGGCGTATGTGTAATCACCTCTTTCGTCTCGTTGCGCCACCTTATGCCTATATTATTCACCGAAAACGAGGAGGTTATTGCACTCGCATCGCAGATGCTCATTCTCTATGGAGCATTCCAACTCTCTGACGCTATGCAGTGTACTCTGGTGGGCATTTTGCGAGGCTTGCAACAGGTGAAAAGCATAGCAATCGTCGCCTTTATTGCCTACATCGTAATCAACATTCCGGTGGGCTACTTCGTGGCATTCAAACTCGGAATGGGCGCACCCGGACTTATTGTTGGTTATATCGTAGGCCTATCTGTGGCTGCAATTCTCTATGGCGCCAAGGTGCGTAGATATATGTACTATCTGCGCAAAATTTCTTAAAACATCACCTAATTCTGCATTTTGCATTTTGCATTCTGCATTTTTCATTGTATCTTTACGCAAAATATACTATTTTGCAAGATATGGACTATTCAAAATATGACAAACCCGAGGTTGGACGAGGTTGCTCGTTTGGCGTAAACGAGGTGGGCGAACCATCTGCAAAGATGGCTCGTGGCTGCTTCCGCTTACACGAAGAGGCGTGGCTCGAAGAGTACCCAGACAACTTCCCAACCGACATCTTCGAGGTGCGTTTCAAGAATACTCGTCGCTCATTCTACCAGAATGTAAATAACTTACCGCTCGAAGTGGGCGACATCGTAGCAGTCGAGGCTTCGCCAGGTCACGACATCGGTATCATCTCGCTTTCGGGCGATATGGTAGCACGCCAGATGAAGCGCCTGGGATTCAATCCGCAGAATGGCGAATTCAAGAAGATTTACCGCAAGGCTCGCCCTTATGACATAGAGAAGTGGCAGGAGGCTATTGCCCTCGAACACGAGACGATGATTCGCTCACGCCAAATCGCAGCCGATATGGGACTCGATATGAAGATTGGCGATGTGGAGTACCAGGGCGATAAGATTAAGGCTATTTTCTACTACATTGCCGATGGTCGTGTCGATTTCCGTGAGTTGATTAAGGTCTTTGCCGAGCAGTTCCATATCCGCATCGAGATGAAGCAGATTGGCGCTCGTCAGGAGGCTGGTCGCATTGGAGGCATCGGTGCTTGTGGTCGTGAGTTGTGCTGTGCATCGTGGGTATCGAGTTTTTCGAGCGTTACCACAGGTGCTGCACGAGTGCAAGACCTCTCGCTCAATCCATTGAAGTTGGCTGGTCAGTGCTCAAAGTTAAAGTGCTGCTTGACCTACGAGTACGATGTTTATGCCGACGCACGCCGTTCAATGCCTCGCTTGCGTGAGCCATTGCAGGCTATCGATGGCGAATACTTCCTCGTGAAGAGCGATATTCTCGCCCACACGATGACCTTCTCCACAAGCAAAGATTCGATGTCTAACCTCGTAACCATTCCTGTTTCGAGAGTTCGTGAGATTTTGTCTATAAACCGCAATGGCGGAAAGGTTGATTCTATTCTTGGCAATGAGTTTGAGCCACAAGTTGAAGAGCCAACATACCGCACCGAGGAGGATAGCATCACCCGTTTCGACAAAGCGAAGAAGCGCAAGAAGAAAAAGCACAATCATAAGGAGGAGCAAGGTGGTAAGGAGTCGGCACAAGAGCAAAACAATCAGTCGGCAGCGCAACAGAACGATCAGCAAAACAGCGCACAGGGTAATCGCCAGCACAACAATGGTGGCGGACACCGCCACGGACACCACCGTCATCACAACAAGCCAAAGCAGCAGTAGCGATGAGAGGTGTAGTGCGTGCAATAGTTGTAGTGGCAGCAATCGCTCTTTGCGGTTGTCTTGCCCCACAAAACGCACTTATGGTGGGCGTGGATGTAACAGCGTGGAGCAAGAGCGACAGCCTGACCTACGAAAATAGCGACACACTCTCACTTCGCAACCTCAACATAGCCATACGCTATAACGACGGTTTCAAGGCGAGGGTGTTGCCACTAAAAATTGGCATAACAACACCCGATGCTCGATACTTCGAAGAGGAGGTTGAGTTGCACATTAACCACCCTCGCACAGCCCCTATGGTCGCAACCACAGAGAGCCTACCATATCGTAGCAAGGTGGTGTTGGCACAAAAGGGTGAGTATATTTTCGCCTTCACTCCGCTTACCGAAGTACAAGGCATAGAGGCGATAGGAATAGAGTTTAATTAGTGAGTAGTTAGGAGTTAGGAGTTGAAAAGATAATTCTCAATCCTCAATCCTCAATTATAAAAAAACTGATGGCTAAAAAATATGGGAAAAGATAAACTTCGCAAGTTTGCAGAGAATTTAACCTTCGAGTGCTTCGTACAGCCCGCTTTCGAGGAGATGTTCCGCACCGACCACCCATTGAAGGGTAACTGGCGCAAGGATTTCTTCCACAACGACAACCCGATAGTACTTGAACTTGGTTGTGGTAAAGGCGAATATACCGTAGCCCTCGCCGAGCGCAACCCCGACAAGAACTTTATAGGCGTGGACATCAAAGGTGCCCGCATTTGGCGTGGTGCAAAGACCGCAACCGAGCGTAAGATGGGCAATGTGGGATTTTTGCGTGCCCGCATCGAGTTCATCACATCGCTCTTTGCCGAAGGCGAGGTCGATGAGATTTGGATTACCTTCCCCGACCCACAGTTGCGCACCAAGCGTGCGAAGAAGCGCTTAACGGCACCAATCTTTTTGGAGTACTACTCCAAATTGTTGGCAAAAGATGGCTGGATAAACCTCAAAACCGACTCGCAACACCTATTCCAATACACCTCGGCAGTAATCGAGCAGTTTGGCTTGGAGTGCGAGGTGGCAAACAACGACATCTACGGCTCTGGCTATGCAGACGAAGTGTTGTCGGTAAAGACCGCCTACGAGCAGATGTATCTCGAACGAGGTTTGCCAATCACCTACACCCGTTTCCAGTTGGGCGAACGCAAGGAGTTCCCAATGTTCGACTGGGAGGGCGATGATATACTCGAAAAGGATGCCGAGGAGGAGCGCAAGAAGAGTGCTCACCAATAAATCCTCTATTCTCAAACACAACACCCACTCCTTATCAGAGTGGGTGTTACTTTATATATTATATATGAAGTACTAACTTATTGACTCTTCGCCGAGGTTCACCTTCTCGAACTTGTAGCCAAGACGATAGAGTTCCATTGCTGCGCCAATGCGGAACATAACACGAGTTGTACGAGCGAAGATGTAGAACGCCTTGGTGCTCTGCGCCTCGGTATCCTCACGACGAATATAGGTGATTGCCGTGTTGGCACAACGACGCATCATATCCTCAATCTTCTTTGCCTGCTCATCTTCGAGCGACAATCCCAAGATATTCTGCACAATATGTTCGTCCATATCGTCAAAACCCTCCTTTCCGTGAAGTGCTGAGTATGGTTCGGTGGCGTAAGTTACCCACTCCTCATCCCAACGATGTGCTACTGCCATACCTACATAGCCAGCCCACGCAATCGCCGCAGCAGGAAAGGCATTCACCTGTGGTACGGCATCTGCCATATACTCTGGGGCATACTCCTTCCAGCGCTCGTCAATATCCTCGGATGCGAGGAGAGTTCCCTCCAACATCTTGTGCGAGGAGCATAAGCGCATCACCTCCTGCAAGAGGTTATTCTCGAATGTATCAAAGTATTCTTGTTCCATAACTCTTTTTAGTTTTCGGTTTTTGTGAAAGCAAATCTGTCGGTTACAACAGCACACGCAGCGTCGCCCGTAACATTCAAAATTGTTCTAATCATATCAAAAAGGCGGTCGAGAGCGTAGAGAAGTGGTAAGCCCTCAATCGGAATACCTGCCGCAGCCAAAACTGCCACAACCATAAGTGTTGGGCCTGGGACTCCTGCCTGACCAATGCTGCCAAGCGAAGCGGTAACTACAATTGCCACATACTGTGCAACGCCTAACTCTATGCCGTAGAACTGCGCAAAAAACATCGCTACAAGAGTGTAGTATATGGCGTTGCCTGTCATATTTATTGTAGCACCGAGTGGCACAACAAAGCCCGACACCTGCTTCGAAACACCCATCTTGTCGCACGCCTCCAAAGTGATTGGGAGTGTCGCCATAGATGAGGCAGTCGAAAATGCCACAATCTGTGGGCGGAGCATTGCTCGGAAGAACTCCTTTACGCCGACATTCGAGAGGAGAGCAACAGTCGATGGATAGATTACCACGCCCATAATTATTGCCGCCAAAAGGTTTACCCACAAGAGGTTGATAACCTTTACAAGGACATCGAATCCAAATGTTCCGATAGCCTCTGCCATCAATCCAAAGACGCCTATCGGAGCCACCAACATAACCTTGCCTATGCACCACACCAAAGCGTCGAGCATATAACTCAAACCGTTGGAAACCCTTGTGCGCTTCTCGGTTGGGAGCGCTGCAATACCAAAGCCCAAGAAGAGGCAGAAGATGATAATCTGCAAGATATTGCCTTCGGCAAATGCCTGAATTGGGTTGGTTGGTATCATTCCTATCACGGTGTCCCAAAACGACAACTCTGCGGGCAGGCTCTGCTCTGCCGAAGAGTAGGCCATAATCGAGGCTACGCCCTCGGCACTCAAACCTGCACCCGGCTTAAAAATAAAGCCAACTACCATAGCAAGCAGAATCGAAAGCACCGTAGTGAACAATATGTAAGCAATGCTTGTAACTCCAATTTTGCCAGCCGAACGGCTACTGCCAAGCGATGCTGCGCCCGAAATAATCGACACCGCAACAAGTGGCACAACCAACATCTTAATAAGTTGGATAAAGAGTGTGCCAAATGGGGCAAACATAGTTGCCTTTTCGCCCATTGCAACGCCCGCAGCCACACCTGCAACCATCGCTATGAGTATCCAAACGCCAAGATTTTTTATCAATTTTTTCATACCAGGCGCAAAGGTAAGAAAAAATATATTATCTTTACCTTCGGAAAGGTAACAAAAGATGATTAACTCCTCAAAATATCGTCAGTTACGCCTTGGACTTCTGGGGGTTGGAGTTGTGCTTTTTGGAGCACAATGGCTCTTCGGTTCATTCCCGATATGGCTCTTTGCCGCCCCAATGAACCTCCTTATAGGTGCATTGTGGTTGGTGCTTGTGTGGGAGGGTTTTCGTCGTCGTACTACTCTACCAATTGTGCAATACCTCCTCTCTGCCGAGGCAACCTATATCGCCCTTGCGGTGGCGGCAATCATCGCCCTTGTGCTTGGCTTGCAGAGTTCCCCACAAACCACATCGTGGCCCGTTGTGGGAGGATTTTTCTATGTGCTAACGGTTCTTTCGCTCGTTATATTGCGAGGTTGGCGCAATGAAGGGGGTGTGCGCTGGCGATTTCTTATCACCCATTGCGGTTTGTGGTTAGCAATGACTTCTGCACTACTTGGCGCACCCGACAAGGCGGTTTTGCGTGCAGAGGTGGGCGCAGAGCCAACTCGTGAGGCGGTGAATGAACAGGGCAAAAAGAGTTATCTCGACTATGAGTTGCGCCTCGAAAAATTCGAGGTGGAGAACTCCGAAAATGGTACTCCGCAGATGTTTCGTGCTGTGGTGGAGGTAGATGGCGAGATTGTTGATATCGAGGTAAATACTCCCTATTCGCAACGATATGGCGAGGATATATATTTGGTGAGTTACGAGAAAAATAGTTGCATTTTGCAGATTGTGCGTGAGCCGTGGCGTGGCATTACGATGGTGGGCATAGCGATGTTGTTGCTTGGCGCATTTCTGCTATTTTTGCAGGGCTTTGGAGGGGCTAAACAGTGATGGGATGGAGCATATTTCCTTGGTTTGCTACTGCGACAGCCCTTTTGGCAGTTGTTGCCTCGGTGCTTGCATTGTGCAATCGCCGAACTTCCGCCATTGTAGCATCTACGCTCTCGGTAGTGGTGCTTTCGGGCTTTGTGGCGATGTTGTGGCTTACGCTTGAACGCCCTCCGATGCGCACAATGGGTGAGACTCGCTTGTGGTACTCGTTGTTCCTGCTTGTTGCGGGTGTTGCGACATACGCAAGGTGGCGCTTTAAGTGGGTGTTGAGTTTTTCGACTCTCCTCTCAACGGTATTTATGGTCATCAACTGTCTACGCCCAGAGTTGCACGATAAGAGTTTGATGCCTGCACTGCAAAGTGCTTGGTTTATGCCCCATGTGGCAGTATATATGTTCTCGTACGCCCTTTTGGGTGTGGCTACGCTTGCAGCGGTCTTTCACCTCATAAAACGAGAAGAGAGAGTCTTGACAGCGATTGATAAACTGCTGGGTGGAGGCTTGGCGCTATTTACCGTCGGAATGTTGACGGGTGCTTTGTGGGCAAAGCAGGCGTGGGGAGAGTATTGGAGTTGGGATGCCAAGGAGGCTTGGGCTGCGGCAACTTGGTTTATCTATTTGGGAGCAATTCATCTGCGACTCCTGCGCCCAAAGTCCGAGCGCAAGTTTTGCCTACTATTGATTGTGGCATTCCTATCGTTGCAGATGTGCTGGTATGGAGTAAACTACCTCCCAACAGCCACTAAAAGTGTTCATTCTTATAACCGTAATAATTAACCATTAAAAAAAGAGTTGTTATGAAGAAAAAATTACTCTATTTAGCATTGGTGCTCGTGGTTGTTGCACTTGCAATTTTCCGCATTTCGGAGCGAGTTCCGTCGGCAGACTACCCTCTCAACGATCGTGTAGCAGCAATTTTTGTTAAGGGTGGTTGTTTGGATTGCCACACGGCAGAGCCAGAGTTGCCATTCTACTTCAAACTCCCCGTTGTGGGCAATGTGATGAAGAAGGATGTTGAGGAGGGTTACCGTGCCTTCGATATGGAGCCTATGTGGCGAGTTCTCGAATCGGGCGAAGGTGAACTCAACCCTGTCGATATGGCAAAGGTCGAGAAGGTGGCACTCGACAAGCGAATGCCAATGGCGAAGTACTACTTGGTGCATTGGGGTAGTCGTATGACCAACGCCAAGCGAGATATTATTCTCGAATGGGTGGCTGGCTATCGTACAGCACACTATGGCGATGGCGTATGCGGATGTGAGCCGGTGCGCCCAATAGATTTAACACTGCCTTACGACGAGGCAAAGGCGGCTTTGGGCTTCCAACTCTACCACGACAAGCGCCTCTCTATTGACAACACTGTTTCGTGTGCATCGTGCCACGGTTTGAACACCGCAGGTGTTGATAACAAGCAGTTCTCCGAAGGCGTTGAGGGCAAACTCGGTGGCGTAAATGCTCCGACAGTCTACAATGCCGTCTACAACTTTGTGCAGTTCTGGGATGGTCGTGCAGTAACCCTTGCTGACCAGGCAGCAGGCCCTCCGGTAAACCCTGTGGAGATGGCTTCGCCAAACTTCGATGCTATTGTGGCAAAACTTAACAAGGATAAGAAGTTCGTGCGTGAATTTAAGAAGGTCTACCCAGAGGGATTGTCGCAGGCAACCATCACAGACGCAATCGAGCAGTTCGAGCGCACGCTTATTACGCCAAACTCTCGCTTCGACAAATACTTGCGTGGCGACAAGGAGGCTATCACAGCCGAGGAGTTGGAGGGTTACGAACTCTTCAAGAAGTACAACTGTGCAACTTGCCATGTGGGTAAAAATCTCGGTGGCGAGTCGTACGAGTTGATGGGCTTGCGCAAGCACTACTTTGCTGACCGAGGACTCGCTTTGACCGAGGAGGACAATGGTCGCTTCAAGCAGACAGGCGTAGAGCGTGATCGTCACCGCTTCAAGGTGCCAGGTTTGCGCAATGTGGCTCTCACTTGGCCATACTACCACGATGGTACTCGCACCTCGCTCAAAGAGGCTGTTTGCGCTATGGGTACCTACCAGTCGGGCGTAGAACTCACCGACGAGGAGGAGGACAAAATCGTTGCCTTCCTCAACACCCTCACTGGCGAATATCAGGGTAAGTTGCTCACCAACGACAACACCCCACAGTAGGTTTAGACCTCGAAACAAAAAGAGTAGGCTGTCCGCAAAATCGTCGGACAGCCTACTCTTTGTATGGTGGATAACATTTTACTTCTTGAAGCAATTTGCCGCCGACATAACAACCTCTGGGTTTGGCGCATAGATGCCGAATACGATTTTGTACTCCAACTCCATTGTGGAGATATTCACCGCCGAGCCGATTGTTCCGATGCGCTGTCCCTTCTGCACAACCGCACCCTTAACCACCGACACTGCCGAGAGGTTTGCGTACGATGTGATATACTCTCCGTGAGCGATATATACATCGTATTTATTATTAACCTTATTGCGCTTAATATCCACAATCTTACCCTCATAAATCGAGGTTACTGCCGCACCCTCCTTGCCAACAATCTCTGCCATATTACCCTTGTAGCGCTTAACCTTACCGCCAACAACTGGGAGGTTGAGTGCGGTAGTCTTTGCCGAGAATGAAGAGCCAGCCTTATTGCCCTTAATGAGTTTTCGCAACTCTTTGATTGCCGAATTGAGTTTCTCCTCGTGCTCCATCTTCGAGCGAAGAACGCTCTGTTGCTTGCTCGACATCTGGCTTACGGTCTTTTTTGCTGCCGCCATATCAGCACGGAGTTTGGTGCGCTGGTTATCGAGGCGACGCTTTGTTGCCGAGAGTTCCTCACGGCGTTTAGCAAGGAGATTGCGCTCGGCTTGCACATCGCTACGCACCGCCGAAATCTGCTTGATTTGGTCGATACGATACTCGGTAGCCACACGCAACATAGCCACCCTGCGAGCCATATCGGTAAAGGATTTTGCCGAAAAGAGGTATGTTAAGTTGTTCTGATAGCGGAAGTTGCGATATGCCACACGAATAATCTCACGGGCATTATCTTCGAGTTGCGAGAGTTGTCCGCCAAGCGCCCTCAATCGCTGCTCCGAGGCGTTCACCTCGGCTGTGAGTTGTTTTATCTGGCGAGTAGTTTCACGAATAAGGTCATTTCGCTTCTCGATTTGCTTGGTGAGCGAAGCAATCTGCTTCTCTGCCGAAGCCTTACTCTTTTTGAGTTGAGCCAACTGCCTCTCCTCACGAGCGATGCTCTGTTCGAGATTGGCAATAACTCGCTTCTGCTGCTCAATTTTGCTCGTCTGCGCTACCGCAGGAGCAAACATCAGCACCAGCACCAAGGTTACTATTTTATCTCGTAATTGCATCTTTTAATCCTTTTTTGATCCCTTCTTGTTTGGGAAAAAACGCCTCTCTATCTCCTCCTTGTCGGCGCCAAGTTCCAACGCCTTGCGCCAATAGGTCTTTGCCATAAAATCCTCGCCAAGAGCATTGAGAATATCGCCATAGTGGAGTGGATACTCTGGTGAACGAGAACGATTGAGCGAAAGCGCCTGCTGCATAACCTTCTTTGCCTCGGCATAACGACCAAGTTTGTACAACACCCACGCCTTGGTGTCGAGGTAGGTGGCGTTATTTGCGGAGAGTTCGTTTGCTCGTGTTGCCATAGTCAACGCTCGCTCCAAATCGCATCCGTCGAGCGAGAGAAAGTAGGCGTAGTTGTTCAGCACGCTCGAATTGTCGGCGTTGTAGCGCAATGCCTTGTTGTAGGCGCTATAACAACGCTTTTTCTTCTCTCTATTATGTTCTACATCGCCTATTGCGCCCCACATCGAACTGCGAAGTTCGTCATTGTCGGCATACTTCAACACTTCGTTATATATCTCTATCGCCTTGTCGTACTCGCCACGCTGTTGCGCCAAGGCTGCGCTTATCTGCAACAAATCGGTATTGTGCGGAGCAATTGCCAAGGCGAGAGCGGTATATTTCTGCACCGAGTCGGAACGATTGAGGTGGTTTTCGAGTTCGATAACTCGTGTGAAATCCTCCACATCGGGCGACTTGTAGTCTATGCTCTGCTTGCACAGTCGCAACGCCTCATCGGCTTTGCCCGACACGATAAGGTGTTGTGCATATAGCACCGCCACCTCCTTACTCTCTGGGTGATGAATGTAGAGTAACTTTATAAGGGCGTCGTACTGCGAATAGAACTGTCGGTAGGAGGCTATATCCCCCGAAAGTTTACGCCACACCTCCATCTTCTCTTTCAGCGGATAGTTCTTGTTGGCAAACACCACCTCCATTGTGGAGAGATAACCCGCCTTATTGCCCCTCATCTGATAGAAATCGCCAAGTGCTACCCACGGCTCTACCGCCAAGGTATCTATTGCGATAGCCTCTTTGAGCGAGGCGACAGCCAAAGAATCCCGCTTTGTCAACCAGTATATCTCGGCAAGGACAATGTAGTTGTCTGCCAAGTATGGAGCCTCCGCCACCGCTTTGCGAGCCTCCGCCTCGGCGGCAAGAACCTTGCCCGTTTTCATCAGGTAGTATTGGCGCATTCGGCCAAGTAGAGGAATACGACCAAAGCGCACCTCTGCACTATCCAACACCGCCAACGCCTCATTTGTGCGTTTGTTGTTGTCGAGCAACAGAGCGAGGATGCGATAGTGGTCGGGATCGGTGCTTTTGCATACCATCTTCTCGAAGATTGGCACCGCCTTGTCGTACTCATTCGCTGCAATCAACGCCTTACCATACCCCTCCAAGTAGTAGCGGTTTGTGGTATCTTGACGATACGCCCTCTCGGAGTACTCCGCTGCATTCTTTGGTTTTTTGGTCAGTCGTGCCAATAGGCTCAGCGCAGGGGCATAGTTCGAGTCCTGCTGAAAAATTGCCTCAATGATGGCTATGGCGTGAAGTGTATCACGATGGATTGTAGTCTGCTTTATCGCCTCGGCGTAGAGTTCAGAGATAGGTCTTTTAGATGCTGCTTGGCGCAAAGCCTTCTGCTGGGGAATAAATCCACAACACAACAGAGCAACCAACAATATCGCAAAACCCTTTTTCATAAAAAGAAAGCGCTTATACCCCTAACGACACTAACGCCTCTAACGACCTTAATTACAATACCGAGTCGAACTGGTGCAGGAAGCGTACATCATTCTCGAAGTAGAGTCGCAAATCCTTAACACCAAACTTCAACATTGCGATACGCTCAACTCCCATACCAAACGCAAATCCCGAATACTCTTTCGAGTCGATGCCGTTTGCCTCCAAGACATTAGGATCCACCATACCGCAACCCATAATCTCCAACCAGCCAGTTCCCTTACATACAGGGCAACCCTTACCACCGCAGAGGTTGCACGATACATCCAACTCTGCCGAAGGCTCGGTGAATGGGAAGTATGATGGGCGCATACGGATTTGTGTCTTCTCGCCGAAGAGTTCCTTCGAGAAGTAGAGCAATGACTGCTTCATATCGGCAAACGATACATTCTTGTCGATATACAAACCCTCAACCTGGTGGAAGATGCAGTGCGCACGATACGAAATAGCCTCGTTGCGGAATACACGACCTGGGCAGATTACACGGATAGGGGGTTGTTGCTGCTGCATAGTACGCACCTGAATAGACGAGGTGTGGGTACGCAACAAAACATCGTCTGCCGAAGGCTCCGAGCCCGCCTTCTCCACGAAGAAGGTATCTTGCATATCTCGTGCTGGGTGCTCCATTGGGAAGTTCAAACGAGAGAAAACGTGGTTGTCGTCCTCAATCTCCGGACCATCGGCTACGGTGTAACCAAGGCGTGAGAAGATGTCGATAATCTCCTGCTTAACCAACGAGATTGGGTGGCGTGAGCCGAGTTGCTCAGCCGAGCCTGGGCGCGACATATCGTCGATTTGTGGAGCCGAAGCCTGCTGGTTTTCGAGCAACTCCTTCTGCTCGTTAATTTTTGCCAAGATACTGTTTTTGAGGGCGTTCAACTTCTGACCAAACTCTCTTTTAAGTTCTGGTGCTACGGTTTTGAACTCCTCCATAAGGGCAGTCATCTCACCCTTCTTTCCCACCATTTTGATGCGGAAATCTTCCACCTCTGCCAACGATTTTGGAGCGAACTCTTCTACCGCTTGTGCGAGTGCTGCAATTTTGTTATTCATAAGTTATCTCTCTATTTTTATTTTTTTTCGTCTATATTGGCGCAAAGGTACACTTTAATTTTGAATTCTGCATTTTGCATTCTGAATTTTTTAGCCTTTGGCTAATATTTAAGCCATCTCCACAGGTCTTTGAGCGTCGGCTTTGCACCGTGCATAAAGATTCCTATCTTGTAGATTTTCGCTGCACCCCACACACAAACCACAAAGGATGCATACAACAATATCAACGATGTTGCAATCTCCCAAGCGGGTATTCCACTCGGAATACGAGCCACCATAACGATTGGCGAGGTAAAAGGTATCATCGAACACCAAAATACAAGTGGCGAGTTCGGGTCTTTCATCACCATCATAGTAACCACAAATGCCACTATAATAGGCACGGTTACAACCATTGTAAGTTGTTGTGCATCTTGTGCTTGGTCTACGCTCGCACCAATAGCCGCATAGAGCGATGCGTAGAGCAAAAATCCGCCGACGAGATATAGCAACACGGTGCCTATAATCATTGCAAGGTGTCCCGTGTCGAGAAGCGAAGCCATAGCGGTCAGCATCTCTGGCGAAACATCTTGTTGGGTTGCCAATAGCGCCACATCTGCACCCGCTTGCACCTGTTGTACGCTATCGAGGATATTTGCAGGCATCAGAGCAGGCATAATAACTGCACTGAAAAGAATTATCAACACTCCCCAAACCAATACTTGTGTGGCTGCTACCGCTGCGATGCCGAGAATTTTTCCCATCAACATCTCGAAAGGTCGTACAGTCGAAACCATAACCTCCAATATGCGAGAAGATTTCTCGTCTATAACGCTCTGCATCACCATACCGCCATAGATGGCGAGGATGAAGTAGAGCAAAAATCCAAGCAACATACCAACTATCGACGAGGCTATTGCCGAAGTTGCTGCCGACTCCTCCTCTTTGTCGGTGCGGAAGGTTGCCAGATGTACCGAAGCCTCAACCTTTTCGAGAATTTCATCTATATTCTCTATGTTGTACGCCTTCAATCTCTCATTTTCAATTACTTTCTCTATCTGGTCGGCAATATACTCCTCAATCATCAACGAAGAGGAGGATGTTGTGTAGAGGCGTGCATCGTTGGGGTTTTCGACAATCTCTTTGCCTATGTGCAACACACCGAAACACTCTTCGGTTTGCGAAGCCTCAACAAGCGCATCCGGAAGATCTTTGCTCGAAATCTCGAAAACTATCTCCTCGTCGGAAGAGAGTTTTGGAGCAACCAAACCACTCTCGTCAATAACGGCGATTTTCTTTGTCTCGCCATCCACAAACTCCATAATAAGAGTTGGTGCTGCGCCCAACAAGACCATCAACAACGGCATTAAAATTGTCGTAATTATAAACGACTTCTTATATACTCTCTCTCGGTACTCACGACCGATAATAAGACCAATGTTTCTCATAGTTTTTACGGTGTTATTCTTTTACGGCACGAATGAAAATATCGTTCATCGACGGAATGGTTTCGATGAACTGGCGCATATTGACCGAGTCGTTCACGAGCGACACGACCGAACGAATATCTTCATTGCGGGCTATATGAATTTTGAGCGATGAGAAACCTGTTGTACTCTCCTCGTTTTCAATTACTTCGCAGACTCCGTGCAAGCGCTCCATAAGAGCCTTATTATCGCCTTTGTACTGCACCGAGAAGATGTTTCCGCCGTGCTCTCGGCGAATATCATCAACCTTGCCTGAAAGTATGTTTTTGGACTTGTTGATAAGGGTTATATGGTCGCAAATCTCCTCAACCGACGACATATTGTGAGTGGAGAAAATCACCGTTGCTCCCTCATTCTTCAATCGCAAAATCTCCTCTTTGAGGAGGTTGGCATTGATAGGGTCAAACCCCGAAAATGGCTCGTCGAAAATGAGCAGTTCGGGCTTATGGAGCACCGTAACTATAAACTGCACCTTCTGCGCCATACCCTTCGACAAATCTTCAACCTTTTTATCCCACCAACTCTCTATGCCAAAGTGAACAAACCACTCTTTCAGACGAAGCAGAGCCTCGTGGCGAGATAAACCCTTTAATCGTGCCAAAAATAGAGCCTGCTCCCCCACCTTCATCTTACGATAGAGTCCTCGCTCCTCCGGCAAATAACCAATTTTGAAAATATCTTTTTGGCTTATGGGTTTATCGTTAAATAATATGCGACCACTATCTGGGAGGGTTATACGATTTATCGTGCGAATAAGAGTTGTTTTACCCGCACCATTTGGTCCAAGTAGTCCATAGACCGAACCACGAGGTATCTCAATTGACACATCGTCGAGAGCCGTGTGTGCCGAAAATCGTTTAGTTATATGTTCGGCAGTTATAATGTTGCTCATACCCCTAAATTTTTTTGAAGGATTATACTGCAAATATATAAAATTTCTATTAACTTTGCATAGAATAGTGGAGTTTTATCCGCACTTACAACTTATTGAACGCAAAAACATAAAAATAGATATAACAATGGGAAAGAAAACTGTTTTGGTATCGGGAGGTGCAGGCTACATTGGCTCGCACACCGCTGTGGAGTTGATTAACGCAGGATTGAATGTTGTGGTTGCCGACAACCTCTCAAACTCGGATATGTCGGGTGTTGAGGGTGTACGCAAAATCACTGGCGTGGATGTTCCATTCATCAATGTTGATTGCTGCGACAAGGAGGCTTTCAAGCGTGAGGTATTCGAGAAGTATGAGTTCGACTCGGTTATTCACTTCGCTGCATATAAGGCGGTAGGTGAGTCGGTTGCAGATCCTATGAAGTACTACCGCAACAACCTTCTCTCATTTATGAATATCATCGATTTGATGCGCGAGTTTGGTCGCCACAATATCGTATTCTCGTCGTCGGCTACCGTATATGGCGAGGCTGAGGAGTTGCCGGTAACCGAGCAGACACCTCGCAAGCCAGCAACTTCGGCTTACGGAAATACCAAGCAGATGTGCGAGGATATTCTTCGTGACTCGGTTGCAGCGTACGGTACAGATGGTTTGAAGGGTATCGCTTTGCGCTACTTCAACCCTATTGGTGCTCACCCATCGGCACTTATTGGTGAGTTGCCACGAGGTGTACCTCAGAACCTTGTTCCATTTATCACCCAGACCGCCGCAGGTGTTCGTGAGTGTTTGTCGGTCTTTGGCGACGATTACGACACCCCAGATGGCTCGTGCTTGCGTGACTATATCGACATCGTAGATTTGGCAAAGGCACACGTTGTGGCTATCCAGCGAATGATTGATGATAAGAACAAGGAAAATTACGAAATTTTCAACATTGGCACAGGTCGTGCAGTGTCGGTATTGGAGTTGGTAAACACCTTCGAGCGTGTAAACGAGTTGAAACTCAACTACAAGGTTGCACCTCGTCGCCCTGGTGATGTTGTAGCAATTTGGGCTGATACATCGCACGCTAACGAGGAACTTGGTTGGAAGGCTGAGCGCTCTCTCGATGACACCCTCCGCTCGGCTTGGGCTTGGGAGAAGAATGTTCGCAACATTAAGTAAAAGGAAAACTATGGAGTACAAAGTAAAATTACAGGATTTTGCACCAGCATTGACCGATGCAGAGGTGGCAACGGAGGTGGCTCGCATTAAGGAGGCTTCGGTACGCAACCACCGCAAGGAGGTCTATGCGTTTGCACTTTCGGCAGTTGATTTGACAACTTTGACCTGCAACGACTCGGTCGAGTCGGTTACGGCTTTCGCAAAGCGTGCAGTAGATTTCTATACCCAGTATCCCGACTTGGCAAATGTTGCTTCAATTTGTGTGTATCCATCATTTGTTGAGACCGTAGGTTTGGCTGTTGATGGCTCACCAATGCGTATTACGAGTGTTGCAGCAGGCTTCCCTGCTTCACAAACCTTCCTCGAAGTTAAGATGTTGGAGGTTGCTATGGCAATCGAAAATGGTGCTGACGAGGTGGATATTGTGATGAATGTAGGTAAGGTTTTGACCGGCAACTACGACGAGGCTGCTAATGAGGTGGAGGTAATAAAGGCCGAGATGGGCGATGATACCATATTGAAGGTAATTCTCGAAACTGGCGCTTTGAAGAGTTCACAGTTAATTCACGACGCCTCGTTGTTAGCAATGTTGGCGGGAACAGACTTTATCAAGACTTCGACTGGTAAAATAGATGTTGCAGCAACGCCAGAGGCTGCTGTTGTAATGTGTCGTGCTATTAAGTTGTTCTACGAGAAGACTGGTATAAAGGTTGGCTTCAAGGCAGCAGGCGGTGTTCGCACACCTGAGGATGCAGCGTTGTATTACACCATCGTAGAGGAGATATTGGGCGAAGAGTGGCTCACTACCGACCTCTTCCGCATCGGTGCTTCTTCGGCTGCAAACAACCTTTTGTCGGGCATTTTAGGTAAAGAGGTTAAACACTTCTAACCTACAACCATAAGATAAAATAGGAGAGGTTTTATATGACCTCTCCTATTTTTTTATTGATTGATAACTCTACCCCACTTTCACCATTGCTTCGATAGACTTCGACGCCTTTTGGCGAGTCTCCTCGTCGAGTTCGATGGTCGGATATTCGTTTTCGAGACACTTTATAATGCTTTCGAGCGTAATCATCTTCATATACTCACACTCGTTGCACTTTTTACCCTCAACCGATGGCGCAGGGATAAACTTTTTCTGCGGATACTTCTTCTCCATCTCCGCCAAGATACCCGGCTCGGTAACTACGATAACGGTGTCGCAATCGCTCGTTCCGCAGTACGACAAAATTCCCGCCGTAGAGCCACAATAATCGGCCAATTCTGCCACCTCGCCCCTACATTCAGGGTGGACAACCACCATTGCC
>JAGCLL010000182.1 GCA_017647025.1 Alistipes sp.
CGCAGCGATAACCACCAACTGCACGATGATACGGATGCGTGAAGGAACGCCCTTACGCAACAACGACATCACCAAGTTGGCAAACGCTGTAACTACCATTACCGACAAACCCATAACAATAGCAGGTTTGAGTTGCACGGTAACAGCCAAAGCCGAACAGATTCCGAGAATCTGAACGATGACAGGGTTATTTCCGCTGAGCGGAGCTGTCAAATTTTTCAAACTCTTACTTGCCATTGTTCTCAGTGTTTAATTCGTTAGACACCTGCTCTGCTGCCGCCTTTGCAGCCTCGAAATAAGGCTTGTACGACACCAAGCAATCCTTAATCATAGCCGACACACCGTCCGAAGTCTTTGTACCACCAGTGATAGCGTCAACCTCGTGCTGAGCGCCCTCGGCTGCACCACCTTTCTTCAAGGTGATACCTACCAACTCCTCGCCCTCGAATACGGTCTTGCCAACATACATAGCCTGGTGCTTTGCAGTTGCAATCTCCGCACCCAAACCTGGAGTCTCACCTGCGTGGTCGAGTACGATACCCTTAACGGTGTTCATATCTGGTGCCAAAGCAACATAACCCCAGATTGGTCCCCAAAGACCTGCACCATACAAAGGTACTACAACACTACCATCGGTAGCCTTGAAGATTGGGAACTCACCTGCTGCACGAGTATCCTTAACGCTCTGCAAAGCGTCAAAAACCTCCTGTGTATCGTTCTCTACAACTGCGCCCTCTGCGTTAAGCAAAGCAGCCTCTGCAACAACATCGTCATAAGAGGTTGTTGCGTCGTAACCGAGAGCCTTAACAATCTGAGATTTCTTCTCGTTGAGGATATTTGCATCCTGGCGTGGCTTCAAGCCGATAGCCGCCAACGAAAGCAACACCGCTACGATTACTACCATCACTACCGAGTAGGTGATGATATATACATTACTATTTGTATTGAATTTCATAGCCTATCCTCCTTATTTAGCGATTTTAACACGATTCTTACGACGACGGATATTCGCCTCAACTACAAAGTAGTCTACGAGTGGAGCCAACGCATTCATAAAGAGAATCGAAAGCATCATACCCTCTGGATATGCTGGGTTAACCTCACGAATCAAGATTGCGATAGCACCAGTCATAAAGCCTACAATGTACTTACCTGTCGAAGTCTGTGCCGAAGTTACAGGGTCTGTTGCCATAAACACTGCACCGAAAGCGAAACCGCCAACGAGCAAGTGCATATAAGGCTCGAAGCCCTCGTGTGCGCTCAACGCACCAACACCGCAAAGGTCGAAGAGGTAAGCCATACCCAAACCACCGACAAATACCGAAATCATAGTCTTCCACGAAGCAACGCCAGTGAAGAGCAAGATTGCCGCACCGAGAAGTATTGCCAAGGTCGAAGTCTCACCGAACGAGCCTGGGATAAAGCCGAGGAACGCATCGAGAGTAGACCACTGCATAGAGCCGTTTGTAGCCAACTGCTCCAAAGCGGTAGCACCAGTCTGTGCATCGGTAGCGCCGAACATCTTCCAAGTCGAGTACCAAACGGTCTCACCCGACATCTGCGGAGTGTAGGCGAAGAATACGAATGCACGAGCCAAAACAGCAGGGTTAAATACATTCATACCTGTACCACCGAAAATCTCCTTACCGAAGATTACGGCAAATGCGGTACCGAGAGCCACCATCCAAAGCGGAGTGCTTACTGGCATAACCATAGGGATAAGGAGTCCCGAAACGAGGAATCCCTCGTTAACCTCGTGACCACGCCACTGCGCTACGATAAACTCTATGCCCAAACCGGTGATATACGATACGGCAATCATCGGAAGGATACGCACCAAACCATAGAGGAACGCTGTCCACGACTCCAAGCCTACCTGCACACCTGTGTTGTAGCAGCCGAACAAGAGAGCCGGAACGAGAGCGATAACCACGGTAATCATGGTACGCTTCATATCATTGCAATCGCGGATATGTGCACAATGCTGTGTTGTGGTGTTAGGAACGAACAAGAAGGTCTCGAATGCATCGAAAGTCGAGTGCAAGAAACCAAGTTTGCCACCCTTCGAGAAGGTTGGCTTTACTCTATCTACCAAATTACGAAGTGCCTTCATTACTCCTCCTCCTTCATCATTAAGTTAATACCATTGCGAAGAATCTGCTGCATCTCGATCTTCGAAGGGCAGACAAACTCGCAGAGTGCCAAATCCTCCTCGACAACCTCGTAGATACCGAGATTC
>JAGCLL010000183.1 GCA_017647025.1 Alistipes sp.
ATAGTAACCTTGACTGACAAGCCTCGCATACTCAAACACACCTTTGACAGCAAGGTCCGTAAACGACGCCGCATACGCTGGTTTACCGATGCCTACTTCAAACAGGTGGATTGGAGCGGACTCAAACCAAATTCGGTTATTATCCTGCGACCTCTGCCTATCGAGGAGTTGACCATTAAGGATGCAACACTTACGCTTGATAGCCTGCAAATGGTTACGGGTATCTACTCGCTCAACCTCTCGGGGCTCACCTCTGGCAACTTAAAGCCTCTTTTAGAGTGTCGAGAGTTGATGACGCTCAATCTCACCGATGCACGTATAAAGCCCACCGTGCTTGATGAGTGGCTTATCGCTATGGTTGAGAGGTACGGCAATCGTCGTAACTGCGAAGTAACCCTCACCGCAGTACCTACGGGCACCTACCAAGAGCCTGCACGCAATGCGGATACAGGTCACTACAATATCACTTCGGGTATGGAGGCGATATGGGTTATCACTCACGAGGAGAGTTGGAATGAGGGTGGCAAGTGGAAGTTTATCATTAACGACAAGGAGTATTCAGTATGAGCAGAACGATAAAAGATATATACAATGAGGCTGTTGCAGAGCGTAATAAACGCCTCGAACTCTCGGAGTTTAAGAGCGACTCGAAGATGTCCGTGATGAACGGCATTCTCTGGGTCGTAGCGGCTGTGATTTACAGTTTTGAGACACTCCTCGATGTCTTTGCTGTGGATATTACAGAGGCAATCAATGGGCGTATTAACGGCACTCCGAACTACTACGCTAATGCTCTTCTGCAATACCAGCAGGGTGATGAACTTATTGTCCGTGAAGATGGTCTTGCCTTTGGCTATGCTGCCGTGGATGAGACCAAGCGAATCATCACGCAGGTATCGTATGTCGAGAGCACCGATGACCAGAATATCGACAGCAAACTTATCTTGAAGGTAGCGACAGGTACAAAGGGCAACCTTGAAGCTATCCCTGCCGAGGAACTTGTACCTATCAATGCCTACATCGGCAAGTTGAAGTTTGCAGGCACTCGTGTTGAGGTAATATCCACCAAGGGTGATGTGCTTATCCCACGCCTCACGGTCTTCTATGATGGAGCAATCCCGGAGTCTGAGATGTACGATGCCATCGAGGCGCAACTCAAGGAGTATGTGATGAACATAGAGTTTGATGCTGCGGTATATGTCTCACGCCTTATGGATGCTATCCGCAAGGCGGAGCATATCACGGATGTCTATGTCGATGAGGCGGCCACACCCGAGCAAGGTGTATTTATCGCCTGCCACGACACAGATGGCAATATCCAACCTATGCAGCGTGTACACCGTATGACCTACACTGCTTCGGGCTATTTGAAGGAGTCTTCGGGTAAGGATGAGGAGGCCGACTTGCCATCATTCCGTGAGGCTATAATCCTTAAAGTGGAGAACCATGAGTAGATATAAACTGCCCATAGATAAGTTAGTGAACCGTCTCGTTCCGCACTACCTTGCGGGCCGACGGTTTATACTCTTTGTGCAGAGTGCACTCTATCCCCTGCAAAGCATCAATGAGTGGTTCCGCTCCTTTGCCCGTGAGAAGCATATCGAGGCGCGAATGACCTCACAGGTTATCTACTTTGAGTGGTTCCTAAACTACAAATTCTCGAAGTATTTCAAA
>JAGCLL010000184.1 GCA_017647025.1 Alistipes sp.
AGATACATCGCGGGGTGGAGCAGCTGGTTAGCTTGCCGGGCTCATAACCCGGAGGTCGGAGGTTCGAGTCCTCCTCCCGCAACTAAAAAGAGAATAGGTCGCTATTCTCTTTTTTTTGTTGCGCTCGGAGGCTCGGTCAGCGTGTGGCGCCTCGGCAGAGTTGTCTGCGCTGTGTGAATGTGCAGAGTTGCTACGCAACATTAGAAGATTAATTAAAAATCATCTATTCAAACAAGTTTGTTATCTGCTTTTCAATTAACCTTCTAAACCTTCGGTTTTTCTGCACATTCCTACTGCTTGCTCTGCTCTCGGCTTCTGCCGCCGGTCGAATCGGTTGTAGGGGAAAGGGGAATGTCAGTGATAATAGGATTTGATGGGAAACGCACCTGCGGTGCTTAATAGGAGATTATAGGAAAGAACATCTAATCCTATCTAATCCTATCTAATCCTATCTAATCCTATCTAACTTGCAAAGTAAAACGAGCCTTTGCCTACTTTTTACTATCCCTACCGCTCAGAATGTCAAACATATAGGTAGCACCTACACGAATCTGATGGTATGGCCAATCTTTGAAACCCACTTGGTGGCCGACACGCAAAGATAGGTCGCCTATACGATAAGAGATATTGCTCTTTAAGGTCATCGGGCAGTCGCCATCGCCCTCCCAGCCGACATAACCACCCAGGCAGGTGTCAATCGTAAAATTTCTATATGAGTACGCCACCATTGCGCCATACATCACAGCATCATTTTGTCGACCATTATCGGTCTGCCAACAGAGAAAACCTCCACTCACGGCAAGGCGCAAATTATGGTCTACCCCAAAACGAAATCCTCGACCAAATGCCGCATCGAAGAAGTAGCCGGGAGCATCGTAACAACGGCCTTTGGCGTACTGATTTGCCGAGGCGCTCTTCAAAACCGCACGAGCAGTCATATCGATATGATGCCTCTCTTGGCTCAAAATTCGCACATCTGCCGACACATACAAATCGCCCGAATCGAAGCCCTGCAAAGCGCCACTATGAGGCAATCTGCGCAACTCATTCACCTCTGCCGATGTGTAGAAATACTCGAATATCGGCATCCAAACCGTCAAATTCGCCTTTGAAGTAAAGAGCGGAATGGTCAATTTTGCAAACAAATCGCCCGTAACATCATCGCTCACATTGCCAGTCGTTGTGCCGAGGAAGCAATCGCCATAGAGTTCCAACCTCAACTCCGAGGATGTGCGACCATCAAGCATATCTGGTACAGGAAAAGCATTAGGGCCAAAATAGGCAGGTGCAATTTTGGTCGGTATGCCCAAATTGGGTTGCACAATATCGGTTTGTGCAACTGCAACGCCACATATCAATATGGCAAAAAGATGCAGATATATTCTAAAAAGTCGCTTCATATTGCTACAAAGATACAAATAAAGTTAGAACATCGCATCGGCAAACGAAATCTTTTCGAAATTATCATTTTAAGGGGGGTGGCGAAATTTTCCAAAAAAGTTTAATTTTTCGCCCCATAAAATCGTATTTTTTCAATTATTTTTCGTATCTTTACTCCGATATTTTTATCGCAATTTAAGATGGAGAGAAAAATTGTTGTAAAGTTGCAAGGTGCAAGCGTATATCACGCTGAAAATCCAAATGTTACACTCACGCCAAGAACCCGTGAAAAGGCAGGCGAAAAGGTGCTTGAAAATCTCGATTTAGAGATACACGAAGGCGAAGTTGCCTACCTAATTGGCAGAGTCGGTAGTGGCAAATCATCACTACTCAAAACCCTGTATGGAGAGTTGCCATTAGTGGAGGGTATGGGTGAAATTGCAGGCTTTGACCTTGCGCACCTAAAACAGAGCAAAATACCCTACTTGCGCCGTAAGGTTGCAATGGTTTTTCAGGAGTTAATTCTCCTCTCGGATCGCAATGTTCACGACAATCTGCTTGTTGCATTACAAGCCACAGGTTGGAGTGGTAAAGGTGCAATGGAACACCGCATAGAGGAGGTTTTGACGCTCGTAGGATTGGAGAAAAAGGGGGCGAAGATGCCATTCGAACTTTCGGGTGGCGAACGCCAGCGTCTGGTCATTGCTCGTGCGCTATTAAACTCACCAGAGGTGATTTTAGCAGACGAGCCAACCGTAAATTTAGATCCTCTTACAGCGGAGGGAATTGTGCGCCTTTTCCACAATATAGCCGAGAAAGGAACAGCGGTTATAATCTCCACCCACAACACCTCTCTCATCGAAAATTTCCCGTCCAGAACGCTTCTTTTTGCCCACAAAAGAGCGCAAGAAGTGGCAATTAACGAGTTGATAGGCACTAAATCTACGATTTAGAGTTGGATATTTCAAAAAAATGTACTACATTTGCACGCTTAAAATAGTGGAAATAGAAAATAATTGACACAATATAGATATGACTAACGAAACAGAAATTTTGAAGAAGGGGCAGGAAGAGGAGTATTCTGCGTCTAACATCCAGGTCTTGGAGGGTTTGGAGGCAGTGCGTAAGCGTCCTGCAATGTACATCGGCGATGTTGGTGAGAAGGGTTTGCACCACCTTGTATATGAGGTTGTTGACAACTCTATCGATGAGGCATTGGCTGGCTATTGTACAGACATCTATGTAACCATCAACGAGGACAACTCTATCTCGGTGCGAGATAATGGTCGTGGTATTCCGACCGACTTCCACGAGAAGGAGGGTAAGTCGGCATTGGAGGTCGTTTTGACCGTACTCCACGCCGGTGGTAAGTTCGACAAGGGTAGTTACAAGGTATCGGGAGGTTTGCACGGTGTAGGTGTATCGTGTGTGAATGCCCTCTCTACACTTCTCATTGCTGAGGTTCACCGTGGTGGCAAAATCTACAAGCAGAGTTACAGCAAGGGACACCCAACTTCAAAGGTTGAGATTGTAGGCGATTGTGAGGATCGTGGTACTACCGTAACATTCAAGCCAGATGCTGAGATTTTCACACTCACTACAACCTATCGTTACGAAATTCTTGCTGCTCGTTTGCGTGAGTTGGCATTCCTCAACAAGGGTATTGCCCTCACCATCACCGATATGCGTGATAAGAATGAGCAGGGCGAGCCTCGCTCGGAGCGTTTCTACTCGGAGAATGGCTTGCAGGAGTTCGTACAGTTCCTCGACAAATCTCGTGGCGAGAAGATTATCGAGAACATCATCCACCTCGACACCGAGAAGAACGGTATTCCTGTGGAGGTTGCAATGCAGTACAACAACTCCTTCTCGGAGAATGTACATTCGTATGTAAATAATATCAACACTATCGAGGGTGGTACTCACCTTACAGGTTTCCGCCGTGCTTTGACTCGTACTTTGAAGCGCTATGCCGATGAGTCGGGTATGCTCTCCAAAATCAAGTTCGAAATCAGCGGTGATGACTTCCGTGAGGGTTTGACCGCCGTAGTATCGGTTAAGGTTGCAGAGCCACAGTTCGAGGGACAGACCAAGACCAAGTTGGGTAACGACGAGGTTTCGGCAGCCGTAGATGGTGCTTTGTCGGAGGCGTTGAGCAACTACTTGGAGGAGAATCCGAAGGATGCAAAGGCTATCGTACAGAAGGTTATTTTGGCTGCTACTGCACGCCACGCTGCTCGTCAGGCTCGTGAGTCGGTACAGCGTAAGAGCCCTCTTTCGGGAGCAGGTCTTCCAGGTAAGTTGGCAGATTGTTCGAGCCGCGACCGCTCGATTGCCGAGATATTCTTCGTTGAGGGAGATTCGGCGGGTGGTACTGCAAAGCAGGGCCGTGACCGTAACTTCCAGGCTATTATGCCTTTGCGTGGTAAGATCTTGAATGTAGAGAAGGCTCTCGAACACAAGATGTGGGATAACGAGGAGATCAAGAATATGTTTATCGCCTTGGGTGTAACAATCGGCACCGAGGAGGACTCAAAGGCGTTGAACCTCGAAAAGTTGCGCTACGACAAGGTTATCATTATGACCGATGCCGATGTCGACGGTGCTCACATTTCGACTTTGATGCTTACATTCTTCTTCCGCAAGATGAAGGAGTTGGTAGAGAATGGCCATGTATATATCGCTACCCCACCATTGTATCGTGTTTACAAGGGCAACAAGGAGTTCTACTGCTGGACCGAAGAGGAGCGTGAGGGACACATTGCAGAGATTGGTAAGGGCGCTCAGGTACAGCGTTACAAAGGTCTTGGAGAGATGAGCGAGCAGCAGTTGTGGGATACCACAATGAATCCAGAGACTCGTCTGCTCCGTCAGGTAACGATAGAGAATGCAGCCGAGGCTGACCGTATATTCTCGATGTTGATGGGTGATGAGGTTGCTCCACGCCGTGAGTTCATCGAGGAGAACGCTTCGTACGCAAATATCGACGCATAATTTACAGTTAAGAGTGGAGAGTTGAGAGTGGAGAACTTTCAACTCTTCATCATATCTATCAACTCTCAACTTAAAAACTATCAACTCTATGAAAGATGTTGTTGTAATTGGTGTAGCAGGTGGTACAGGTTCGGGTAAAAGCACCCTTGTAAAGCGTTTGCAGGAGGCGTTTTGCAACGACGATGTGGCAACTATCTGCCACGACTTCTACTATAAGGCTCACCCCGAACTCACATACGAGGAGCGCACCAAACTCAACTATGACCACCCCGACGCTTTTGATACTTGGCTTATGGTCGAGCATATCAAGGCATTGAAGGCCGGTAAGAGCGTGGAATGTCCAACCTACTCGTTTGTTGAGCATAATCGCACCGAGCAGACCTTAAAGGTTGAGCCATCGAAGGTCGTTATCGTGGATGGTATTCTCATCTTCGAGAACGAAGAGTTACGCAACATTATGGATATTAAGGTCTATGTAGACACTGATGCAGACCTTCGTTTAGCCCGCCGCATCTTGCGTGATGTGCGTGAGCGAGGTCGTTCGATGGAGTCGGTGATTTCGCAATACACCACCACAGTAAAACCAATGCACGAACAGTTCGTAGAGCCTTCGAAGCGCTACGCTGATGTGATTATTCCAGAGGGAGGTTTCAACTCGGTGGCTGTATCGATGTTGATAGAGAATATCCGTTCTATTATCGAAAAATAGACTACTTCATTCGCCATTTCGGGCGAATACCTACAAAAATCTCAAAATTTATCCCAGGCATCGGATGCGATAGCACCGATATATACTCTTCGTTGAAGAGGTTGTTGATTGCGCCTTTTAGCGAGAGTTCTGCCCAGCGGAACGAGAACTGCTTCTCCAACTCAATGTTATTCATAAAGTATGGCGGAAGTTTGCCCGTAAGCGACACATCGTTACTCGACATCGTGTAGCGCTCGCTATAATGGTTCCACTTATAGAGCAACGACCAGGAACGATAGCGCAATCTACCCGTAACCGAAGCCGAAAAACGAGGTGTATATGGTAGTTGCTTACCTATCGAGTTATCGCCAGCCGATATTGCATTGCCAACATTTACCGACGGAGTCCAAGCCGCCGAGCCATTCAACTCCAAACGCCAATTTATCGCCAAGCGCACCCAGAGCGAAGCCTTTGCCTCCACACCATAGGAGTGAACTTTTTTGACATTTCGTGGTGAGAAGAAGCCCTTATTTGTCGGTAGCCACATAATCCAATCATCAATCCACGACTCAAACCACGACACAGACGCCTTCAATTTATATATATCACTACGCCCCACTTCGCTCGAAATGCCTGCATCGTAACTCCATCCCTGCTCGCTACGAAGATTTGGATTACCACCTGGACGGAAGTAGAGGTCGTTGAGCGATGGCATTCGATAGTTGCGAGATGCCGAGGCTCGGAGCATCACATTTCCCTTATGTGAAACTACACCTTCTATTGCAACCATAGGTATTGGTAACGACAAGCGTCTGCCAAACATCTCCTCTCGGAGCATTGCGACCACACCCACACGCTCGATTGGTTGCCATCGAGCCGACGCCACAGCCGATAGTTCTGTGCGATTGGCGCTATACCCCACTGCACCATCTGACGAGCGCACAAAATTTTCGTGTAGCGAGATATTGCCCGACAGAAGCACCTTTGCCTCCTCGAAGGAGTAGTTACCAGCCACAGAGGCATAAATCGTATTTATGCGACTGCGTGAGCGAGTTGCTACCACCTTATTATAATTATAATCGTAGCCGAGCCAAGTGTAGAGATACCCCGCCTTTGCGCCAACTCGCCAATTACGGCGAATATGGTCGTAGCCGACTACTCCTCGGAGAGAATTTTCACGCTGATAGTTCTCGTATTCGGGCGTAGAGCCATAGTCGGTGGTAAGCAGTGGCAATTCACGATAGGAGTTTGTATACCACGCATTTAATGAGAGCCTATCGCCCTGCTTTGTCTTGTAATATACCTCCTGCAAAAGGTGTGTATCTCGGAAAGCGGCATTGCGGTTGCGTTCCACGGGATGGTACTGACCAACGATATTACTCTCCGCATCGTAGATGTTCTCCTTCTTGTCGTAGTTACGGTAGCGATAGTCGTTTTTAGAGGATGAGAATACCACTCGTGTCGAGGAGTGCCAACGCCCCTTGCCGTATGTCAGTCGCAAGAAGTCATCAAAGGTCGAAAATGAGCCCACGCCCTGCACAAAGTGCAAGCCGAAACCCTCCTCCGAAGTCGGCTCTGTGGCAAGTTTTATAGCGCCTCCCAAGCCTCCTCCCGCCTCCATAACCGAAGAGGAGCCGTGCAGAAGTGTCGCCTTATCGACCAAGAACGATGGTATCATCGAGAAATCGGTTGTTCCGAGCATTGGTGAGTTTATGCGCAAGCCATTCCACAACACCTGTGTATGCGATGGCGAAGTTCCTCGAAACGAAACGGTTGAGAGTGTTGCACGACCACTATTTTTGACAAAAATCGAGGAGTTGAACGAGAGAATATCCGCCATCGATAGCGAGATATTTTGGTGTAACATTGCAGAATCAATTTTGGTCTGCTCGACACCTATATCGCGCATTGGGCGACGAGCCACAACCTCTATATCGGGAATATCCAATCCATCACGCAGCCAATCCCGCTTCTCCGCCCTAACCGACAGAGAAACAACCAGCAACAACAATATGAAGATTCCCTTGCGCACTATCTTTTCCAACAAAAATCACCTGCAATAACGCCCGCAGTAAAGGTATCCAACAATTCGCCCTCCGCAGAGTAGCGATATATAATTGAGCGCTGCTGATAGTCGAGCGCATCACCCACATAGACCTCCTCCGTATCGGGAGCCACGCCCAAAGCGTAGTACAACGAACGATTTACCCCCACGATAGGCTTGATAAATGGCTCGGCTGGCAACTCCTCGGCATCAATCGCCATTCGCCACACACCCCCATTAATCCAATAGAGCATATCACCTTTATCGTTAATTTTCAGTCGTGAAGCCGAGCGAGTGGCATCGCCTGCACTATTCATTCCGAGTTCAAAGAGCCTCTCAACCTCCAAATTATCGGGATTTAGGCGACAGAGTTTGGCTGACTCGTAACCCAAGACATTTCCTTCGTAACCACCATCGCTCACAACCCAAAGTTTTCCGTTTTTATCCGCAACGATGGATTTAGGTTGCAAGGCTATATCTGCATAATCTACCACCTCGTCAGTGCGAGTGTCGATTTTGAGTATTCGTTTCTGGTACGACCAACAAGCAACATAGAGATACTCCCCCAGCAACACCATCTGCTCGGTTGAGCCGGTGCGATACTCGGTTGTCATAGGGCAGATGATCTCGCCCGTAACAGTAAAGGTTTTAGGGTTTACAATAATTATTCTGTCGCTGTCAATCTGCGAGATATATGCCTTCTCGTCGGACACAAAGCAGATATAGCGAGGTGATGGCAAATCGATTATACGCCCCACCTCACGGAAAGTTTCTGTGTCAATAGCAAATACTACATGCGAGTTATTCACCACCACCCAACCTACGCCGTTACGCACGACCATAGACTGCGCCACATCGCCCAACTTCATAGCATTGGCACGATAGAACAGTTCGTTTTCGACACTCTTGATTGTGGGATCGTAGTATGAAAGTGTTGCTCCGCCATAGTTAAAATTACCCTCATTCGTGATAAACACACCATCTGCCGTAGCATTGAACTGCTCCATAAGACCGTACTCCCACCGCATACACGAGGTGAGCAACAACGCAACAGCAACTATTATTTGGTGTAGGCAACGCATTACTCTTCGCTGTTATATGATACAAAATCACACACCTCGGTCGACACCTCGCCAATAGCCGAATGGATTACATTTGTCGCCGACTGCACCTTCACAAAGTCGATTTGGGGAAGGTTTGCCCTTTCGCCATTGGCAGTATAAGCATCGCTTATGCGGAAGCGATTTGCTCGGTCGGCTGTCATATCTACCGCACTGTAATTATCGGCATAACCCCACTCAAAGGCGTGTAATACCCACTCCTGATTCTTCTCGCTCCACTCGCTATTGTCGGGCAGAAGCGTTCCCGTAAGGGTGTATTCATTCTCGGCTATCCAAGCAGGGAAGTAGTCTTGCTGGTGCATCGTATTGCGTTCTATAACGCCGCTCTCACCCCCATTGTCGCGCCACGCAATCTCTGTTTCGACTGCGGTGCGTGAGTAAGTTATCGAGTAGTTTTGCAGAGTGCAATCCTTACCACTCTCCGAGCCACGCAACTCAAACCACTCATCATCGGCAATACCGTTCTGATTTACATCTTGCGACACCCACACAATGCCCGGCTCGGAACTACCGCTGAACGCATTGCTATAAATGCCAAAATCGTAGTCGCCCTCCGAATTAACAATCGGAGTTTTGTATTTCACAACAATATAGCCGCCAAAACCGCCCAACGATACGAAGTAGCGATTTCGGAAACGCCCCTCGGCATAGGCACAAGCCTCCGCCATCGTTGTGGCAGAGTAACCTTCATTCACAAACTGACCAGGCGCAGGGAGGAAATCCACAACCTCGTACTCTAACTCTCTGGGCGAGGCATCTTCGCCACCTTCGCCACTTTCAAACGGTGCACAGCCACCTACTAATAATAGGGCTGCAACAAGTGCAAACTTAAAAAATTTGGACATAAAATGTAAGTTTTATAATCCGATTGCCTGCGGATTGTTAAACAAAAATGTCGAGGTAGGTCTTCTGACTTGTTCCGCAAGGCGCCTTCCCAATCTCTTAAAAGATCAGTGGCAAAGAGTGCCTTTTTACCCCTTTTGCGCAAAGTTGTATCTCTGTGACACAACCCTTACACCCTCTGGGGCAGGAACTTACAGCAGCAGGTACTGTTTCGGATTTACACCGAATTCCGTTTTAATCCGTGCGAGCGTTGCTCCACACCGGAACCTCTGACGATGCAAAGATAGTAAAAATAGAGATAACATTCACCAAATAGGCAAAATTATTCACAAAACTTTTCGCGCTCATTAACTTGCAAAAAACTATATTTATATATAACTTTGATGAAATTATATACATAAATGTATCACACGAACTGAATATAAAGCTAATTTCAATACTTAACAAATCAAAATTTTATACTATGAAGAAATTAATCATTCCTTTAATCGCACTTCTTATCAGTGCCTGTCAATCGTCCGATAAGGTTGTATTGGACAATGGCTTGTTGCGCTTGACTTTTGACCGCTCAACAGCACATTTAATCTCGATGACTGACCTTGAAACCGGTTACGAGTATCTCGATTTGACTGCTGCACCAAAGACTCTTTGGGAGCTTGCTCCAAGAGAGGAGGGTTGTGAGTTTGACCTCCCAACCAAAGCTTCGGTTTGCAGTTGGTCGAAAAATAAGGCCGTTTTAAAGTGGCGACAGGAGGACGGTTCAGGTATCGAGGTTACAGCTACGGTATCGCTCGATAAGAACAAGCCAATGTCTTATTGGGATATTGAACTTACATCTTTCGAGGGCGATAAACTAATGGAGGTCTATTTCCCACGCATCAGCAACATAAAAGAGTTTACCAACGAAGAGGTTGCCATTGCACCTTGGACCGGACACCTCTATAAGAATTATCGCAAAGTGAGCAATGTTCTCTCGCAGCGTTCGGTGATCCGCCCTACAATGCAGGTCGAAGTTATCTACGGAGAGGAGCCAAGCGGTCTTTACATTGCGACTAACGATGTCAATAGTATGGCAAAAGGTTCATATTTCGAATTTGAAGGTAACACCACTACATACAAGCATGTCTATATGTTGCCAATGTCTGCCGAAAATAGTTCGTTCAGCTCTTCGTATCAGTCTATCATCGGAACACTGCACGGTGATTGG
>JAGCLL010000185.1 GCA_017647025.1 Alistipes sp.
GATGCATACTGTGAGGAGAAGTTGGAGAATGGCGAGGAGCGTGTAGTATTGCGTATTCCTGCTTGCTTGGCTCCGACAAAGGTTGCCGTTATGCCACTCGTTAAGAAAGACGGTCTCCCAGAGAAGGCTCGTGAGATAATTGACTCGTTGAAGTTCGACTTCAATGTAGCATACGACGAGAAGGATTCAATCGGTAAGCGTTACCGTCGTCAGGACGCAGTTGGTACTCCATTCTGCGTAACTGTTGACCACCAGACTTTGGAGGACAACACCGTAACTATCCGTCATCGTGATTCGATGCAGCAGGAGCGTGTTGCTATCAGCGACCTCTACACAATGGTTGAGAAGGAGACATCGTTCCGTGAGTTGTACAAGAAGTTGAAGTAATTTCGAGCAACCACAATGGGGCGTATCTTGGCGATAGACTACGGCGTTAAGCGCACGGGCTTGGCAGTTAGCGACCCGTTGCAGATTATTGCCGGAGCGCTCGAAACAGTCGATACCAAGCAGTTGGAGCGATACATTGCCGACTACTGCTCGAAGGAGGATGTAACGACAATAGTCGTTGGCAAGCCCTCGCAGATGAATGGCGAGAAGAGCGAGACGATGCGCTACATCGAGCCGTTGGTTGGTCGCCTGCGACACAATTTTCCCGATAAGGAGATCGTTATGTATGACGAGCGATTTACCTCGGTGATGGCACAGCGCACAATTCGCGAGAGTGGCATCGGCAAGATGGCACGCCGTGATAAGGCTCTGGTCGATAAGGTCGCAGCAACGATAATTTTGCAGTCCTATATGGACTCTGCAAAATTGTAATTGAGGATTGAGAATTAAGAATAGAGAATTAAATGATTTATCCGATTGTAATATACGGTAATCCGACATTGCGTAAGCCAAGTGCGAATATCGACGCATCGTATCCCGACTTCAAGAAGTTGGTTGATGATATGTGGATTACACTTGGCGAGGCGAGTGGTGTGGGTTTGGCTGCACCGCAGATTGGCAAGAATATCCGCCTCTTCATCGTTGATTGCACCCCGTGGGCAGAGGAGGTGCCAGAGTTGGCAGATTTCCGCAAGGTGTTTGTAAATGCTGAGATTTACGAGCGCTCGGCAGAGGTGTCGCACTTTGAGGAGGGTTGCCTTTCGATTCCGGGCATTCACGAGGATGTGGTACGCCCCGTATCGATTCGTATGCGCTACCTCGATGAGAACTTTGTGGAGCACGACGAGGAGTTTTCGGGTTACCCTGCACGAGTTATTCAGCACGAGTACGACCACTTGGAGGGCAAGGTATTCACCGACCACCTCTCGGCACTGCGTCGCAACTTGTTGAAGAGCAAAATTCTGAAACTCGCCAAAGGTCAGTACCGTTGCGCCTACAAGACCAAGTAGAGTTCAATAGCATTTTTCCAATAAAAAAGTGGCTGTCAACCGATGATTGACAGCCACTTTTGTCTGTTAATAAACTAACATCGTTTTTTCTTGGTTTGTTCGATTACTATTCGTAAATTTGTATGGGTGAAATGTGGTTTTATCCAAAATCATCTTGTTTTGCGAGATATTTGCAAGTTAAAATCGTTCTGATGAGTTCTTTTTGCACGAGTGCGTCGGTCGTCAAATTAAGCAAGCTTTTCCTCCTTCGCACCTTGGCATAGAGCACGCTCGCTTGCTCTATGCGCTCGGTTTGTCGTCGGTTCCTCACATACGCCCAAGTATGCTGCGGAGTTGTCGCCTAGCATCGCACAAAAATAATCTCATCATTGACGATTTTGAGTTGTGAAGGCGAAAAACAATGGCTAAAAGCTAAGAGAAAGGCAAATAACAAAACATAAAAGATAAAAAACTATGGCAGAAAAGAAATTTATCACTTGTGATGGTAACTACGCCGCAGCGCATATTGCCTATATGTTCTCGGAGGTTGCTGCCATCTATCCTATTACGCCATCATCGACTATGGCAGAGTATGTCGACGAGTGGGCAGCACAGGGCCGTAAGAACATCTTTGGCGAGAAAGTAAAGGTTGTAGAGATGCAGTCGGAGGCGGGTGCTGCGGGTGCGGTACACGGCTCATTGCAGAGTGGTGCATTGACATCGACCTTCACCGCTTCGCAGGGATTGTTGCTTATGATTCCGAATATGTACAAGATTGCTGGTGAGTTGCTTCCAGGCGTATTCCACGTTTCGGCTCGTGCTTTGGCAGCGCAGTCGCTCTCAATCTTCGGTGACCACCAGGATGTTATGGCCGCTCGCCAGACTGGTTTTGCGCAGTTGGCAACTTCGTCTGTTCAGGAGGTTATGGACTTGGCAGGTGTGGCTCACATTGTAGCGTTGAAGGCTCGTGTTCCATTCCTTCACTTCTTCGATGGCTTCCGCACTTCGCACGAGATTCAGAAGGTGGAGTTGATGGATGAGGCTTCGCTCACAGCGTTGTTCGACCGTGAGGCTTTGAAGGAGTTCCGTGCTCGTGCTCTCAACCCAGAGAAGCCTGTAACTCGTGGTACAGCACAGAACCCTGACATCTACTTCCAGACTCGCGAGGCTGCAAATAAGTTCTACGATGCAGTGCCTGATATGGTGGCTGAGACAATGGCTGAGATTTCGAAGATTACAGGTCGTGAGTACAAGCCATTCGTATATTATGGTGCAGAGGATGCTGACCGTGTTGTTGTGGCTATGGGCTCGGTAACCGAGACTTTGCGTGAGTGTGTAGATTTCTTGAACGAGCGTGGCGAGAAGGTGGGTGTTGTAACCGTTCACCTCTATCGTCCATTCTCGGCAAAGTACCTCTTCAATGTATTGCCAAAGTCGGTTAAGACTCTCTGCGTTTTGGATCGCACCAAGGAGCCAGGAGCAAATGGCGAGCCTTTGTACCTCGACATCGTAGATGCATTCTATGGTCACGAGTTGCAACCAGCAATTATCGGAGGTCGCTATGGCCTTTCGTCGAAGGATACAACCCCTGCACAGATGTTGGCAGTGTTTGCTAATATGGCACTTTCGACTCCAAAGAACCACTTCACCGTAGGTATTGTAGACGATGTGACAAATCTCTCGTTGCCAGTTGGAGAGGAGATTTCGATGGCAAAGGATGGTACTTTCGAGGCGTTGTTCTTCGGTTTGGGTGCTGATGGTACTGTGGGTGCTAATAAGAACTCTATCAAGATTATCGGAGGTTCGACAGACAAGTATTGTCAGGCATACTTCAACTACGATAGTAAGAAGTCTGGCGGTTATACATCATCGCAC
>JAGCLL010000186.1 GCA_017647025.1 Alistipes sp.
CCTGCACGCTCCAAAGCCTCCTCGCTCAACTGCTTGTGAGTGGTCGATGCAGGGTGGGTAACCACAGTTATCGAGTCGCCAATCATCGTCATATTGGCAACGAGTTTCAATCCCTCAACCAACTTCACAGTACTCTCCAAAGTACCCTTCATATCCACCGAGATAACACACGCAGCACCCTTGCGGAAGTACTTTTGTGCTAACTCATAACTTGGATTATCCTCAAAGCCGACATAACTAACCGACTTTACATTCTCGTTTGCACGGAAGAACTCTGCCAACTTAGCGGTCGCCTCTGCCTCGTGGCGAACACGCAACGAGAGTGTTTCAAGACCGAGCATCATTAAGTAGGTATCGAAAGGCGAAGGACAACAACCAAAGTCGCGCAAGCCATCAACTCGGCACTTTACGATAAATGCTTGATTACCAAAGGTTTTCCATAAGTTCAAGCCGTGGTAGCCCTCCGATGGACCATCAATCTCTGGATAGCGACCATTGCCCCAGTCGAAAGTTCCGCCATCAACGATAATACCGCCCATAGCCGTACCGTGACCATTAATCCACTTTGTAGCCGAGTCGCAGATGATGTCCGCACCCCACTCGAATGGATTGCAGAGGTATCCGCAAGCACCAAAGGTGTTATCCACAACGAGTGGCATCTGATGAGCGTGAGCAACCTTTGCCAAAGCCTCCATATCGGCAACTATGCAACCAGGGTTGGACATCGACTCCACGAATACGAAGCGAGTCTTCTCGTCAATCAACTCCTCGATAGCCTCTGCCGAGGCATTCTTCGCAAAGCGCACCTCAACGCCGAGGTTACGCAACGAGATAGAGAATTGGTTGTGAGTACCGCCATAGACATATGGCGAAGTTACGATATTGTCGCCCGCCTTTGCCAATGCGGTTACAGTGAGCAAAATCGCCGACATACCCGACGAGGTTGCCAATGCGCCCACGCCACCATACAACGCCGCAACACGATTTTCGTAGGAAGCAGTTGTAGGGTTGTGAATACGAGTGTATATATTTCCCGGCTCACTCAACTCAAAGAGATTAGCCGCATAGTCGCAACTTTTGAAGTGGTAGGCAGCAGTTGGATAGATAGCCAAACCACGAGAAAGAGTGTGATCTGGTGCATAGCCACCGTGAATTTGTAATGTTTCAAAACGAAGTTTTTTACCTTCCATTGTGTGAAAAGTTTTATTGTGTTAATACTATTTTATCGAGGGAATTATTCGAGAGTCGGGCAGTGCGTAACTGCCACAGTGAAATAGCGTGCCTTAGCGGCACATTCGCATCATAGAATAGACCATATTTTGCGCAAAATTCATACTCTCAAATCTATTTTGTATGCGCAAAGATAGAAATTTTTCTTTATAAAAAGAAAGTTTGCACCTCAAAATACAATTTAAGTTATTAAGAAAGAGTTTTTTATTATCTTTGCACCCGCAAAATAGCACAATTTTGCCAATCAGATTTTTACAGCGACTTGAAAATCGGAGATGATTGAGGAAATTTTGTGCTAAACGAGGGAGCGAAAGCGCAGCATACTGAGGCGTATGTGAGCATTTCGTTATCCGAAGAGCAGTGCAAAATTTACCAATCAGAACGATTTTAGGAAAAAGCCAGAGATATATGACACTGAACGAAGAGATTACCAGAAGACGAACATTCGCAGTTATTGCCCACCCGGATGCAGGTAAGACCACATTGACCGAGAAGTTACTTCTTTTTGGTGGTGCTATCCACATCGCAGGTGCGGTGAAGAGTAATAAAATCAAGAAGGGTGCAACCTCCGACTTTATGGAGATTGAGCGACAGCGTGGTATCTCGGTGGCTACCTCGGTGATGGGTTTCGACTACAAGGGTGTGAAGATTAATATCCTCGATACCCCAGGTCACGAGGACTTTGCAGAGGATACCTATCGTACCCTCACCGCTGTGGATTCGGTAATCATCGTAATCGACGGTGCGAAGGGTGTCGAGACGCAGACTCGTCGCTTGATGGATGTATGTCGTATGCGCAACACTCCAGTAATGGTATTCGTAAACAAGATGGACCGCCCTTGCAAGGATCCATTCGATTTGCTCGACGAGATAGAGCGTGAGTTGCAAATTCGAGTGCGCCCACTCGCCTTCCCTATTTCGAGCGGCCCTTCATTCAAGGGTGTCTACAACCTCTACGAGCACAATATCTCGCTCTTCACATCCGACGAGCGCCAAACCGCAAACGCTTCGACAGTGGATATTGACGACATCAACTCCAAGGAGATTGATGCAATCATCGGCGAGCGTTACGCCAACCAACTTCGTGAGGATGTGGAGTTGGTGGAGGGCGTCTACGACGACTACAATAACGACGACTATTTGGCAGGTAAACTCGCCCCGGTATTCTTTGGCTCTGCGGTAAACAACTTCGGCGTGCGTGAGTTGTTGGAGTGCTTCATTCGCATCGCACCATCACCTCGCCCATCTACTACCGAAACACGCTCAATCGAGCCAGAGGAGCAGAAGATGACAGGCTTCATCTTCAAGATTCACGCAAATATGGACCCGAACCATCGTGACCGCATCGCATTTATGAAGATCTGTTCGGGCGTATTCGAGCGTAATAAGAACTACCTCCACGTATCGAGTGGCAAGCAGATGAAGTTCTCCTCGCCAACAGCCTTTATGGCGGAGAAGAAGTCAATCATCGACTTCGCATATCCGGGCGACATCGTGGGTCTGCACGATGCAGGCAACTTCAAAATTGGCGACACCTTCACCGAAGGTGAAAAACTCAAATTTACGGGTATTCCGTCGTTCTCACCAGAGTTGTTCCGCTACATCGAAAATGCCGACCCGATGAAATTTAAGCAGTTGGCAAAGGGTGTAGACCAACTTATGGACGAAGGTGTGGCACAGTTGTTCACCTCGTCGCTGAATGGCCGTAAAATTATCGGTACGGTAGGACAGTTGCAGTTTGAGGTTATCCAGTACCGCTTGGAGCACGAGTATGGTGCAAAGTGTCGTTGGGAGCCAATCTCGATATATAAGGCGTGTTGGATTGAGAGCGATAATGCCGAGCAGTTGGCAGATTTCAAGCGTCGCAAGCACGCAAATATGGCAAAGGATAAGCACGATAGAGATGTATTCCTTGCCGACACAAGTTACGCTTTGGCACTTGCACAGGAGAAGTTCCCTGATATAAAGTTCCACTTCACATCGGAGTTTTAGCGTGTTTTTGCCCCGCTAAGGCTCTTTTTTGCAGAATTTTGCAATAAATTTTGCAGATTGGAGAAAAGTTTGTATATTTGCAAACCGAAAAAGGAGAATGGTCTGATGGCCGAGTGGCTAGGCAGAGGTCTGCAAAACCTCGTACAGCGGTTCGAATCCGCTTCAGACCTCCAAAGGTGCGTTACAATGATGTAGCGCACTTTCTGTTTTTATACCCCTTTTTACGCACAGAATTAGGCTTGGTTCGAAGGCGCAAAAAAGGTATGATGGCATCTCTGCCATCATACCTTTTTTATAAAGTTGCATAATTAGGCGGTTTATGCTACATAGTAGTGCGATGCCAACTCGGTGAACGAAGCAACCTGCTCGTCAATCCAAGCCTGGTCACGACCCAACTCCTCTGCCAAAATCTGAGCCACACGAGGAGCAGCCTTCTGCGCCTCACGAGCGTCAACGAACAAGAGGCGAACACGGCGTGCCAAAACATCATCTACGGTAAGAGCCATCTCGTGACGGATTGCCCAGAGTACCTCCGCTACGGTGTAGTCGTACTTCTCCGACAACTTCTCGCCAAGTGCTGGATTCTCCTTAATCATAGCGAGGATTGCTGGCTCGTCAGCACCATAAACATACATATGGTCTGCCAAGTTTGGATTTGGACGCCAGCCGTGAACCTTCAAGCGGCGAGTTACGCACTTACGCTTCTCAACCTTACCCAACTTGATAGCCTTATCAACGGTATCCTCCGCCATCTTACGATACGAAGTCCACTTTCCGCCAGTGATAGTAATCAAATCGTTATCCGAAACAATAACCTTGTGCGAACGAGATACCTCCTTCGACTTCTTGCCCTCCTTCTTAGGCGCTGCGAGTGGTCGCTGACCTGCGAATACCGAAACGATGTCGGCACGAGTTGGAGCAGGAGTCATATAGTGGCTTGCAGTTTCGAGGATAAAGTCAATCTCCTCATCGAGTGGGCGTGGCTCGCTCTCAGCAGTAGGGCGCTGAATATCGGTAGTACCAACAACCACCTTGTCGTGCCAAGGCACTGCAAACAATACACGACCGTCCGAAGTCTTTGGAACCATAATAGCGTAATCGCTCTGCAAGAACTTCATATCGAGAACGATGTGAACACCCTGCGAAGGAACAACCATCTTTGGCTGACCTGGCTCGTCCATCTGCAAAATCTCATCAACGAAGCAACCAGCAGCATTGATTACAGCCTTTGCCTTTACGGTATACTCCTTGCCTGTGAGCAAGTCCTTAGCAACTACGCCGCAAACCTTGCCCTTCTCGTCGTGCAAGAGGTTAACAACCTCGGTACGGTTAGCAACAACACCACCCTGCTCTACGCAAGTCTGTGCCAAGTTGCAAGCCATACGAGCATCGTCGAACTGACCATCGTGATAAACAACACCACCCTTCAAGCCCTCTGCAACCGAAGTTGGGAGATATTGACGAAGAGTCTTTGCTGTGATAAATCGTGAGCGACCATAGCCAAAACCGAACGAGAGAATATCGTAAACGGTCAAACCACAGAAGTAGAGGAAGTTCTCCCAGTGGCTGTAATTCGAGATTACGAATGCCTGATCCTTAACGAGGTGTGGAGCATTACGCTTCATCAAACCACGCTCGTGAAGAGCCTCACGCACCAAATCAACCTCCAACTTTTGGAGATAGCGAACACCACCGTGTACAAGTTTTGTTGAGCGGCTCGAAGTACACTTTGCGAAGTCCTCACGCTCGAAGAGCGCAACACTGTAACCACGAGATGCGGCATCAACAGCGCAACCAAGACCAGTTGCACCACCACCTACAACAACGATATCCCATACCTTGTCGGTATTTTCGAGTTGTTTGAGTAAGTTTTCTCTTTGCATTTTTTTGTTTTATTTAGTTTTGATGATAGATTCGCACAATTTATCGCACAAAATTAAGCACTTTTAACGAAACAACAAAGCAAAAAAGAAGGAAATTTGATATATAAAGATAAAAATTTATCTTTTAACCAACTAAAAAAAGAAAAAGAGGTGAATTTCGATAAACTCACCTCTCTCCAACTATTCATCACAAGATTTAGTCGTCAATTCTCTGGAAATTTCCGTTAGCATCGAACTTCAAATCGAGATCGTTGCTCAACTCCACCTCGTAACCATACATAGACTTCTCGATCTTCACAATAAGTAGCGAAGGGTAGTTTGTGGCTACATACTCCTTGATCTTTGCAGGAATAACCGAAGCCGGCACGCCACTCTTCTTATTCTCTACACTCTCCCACTTACCCTTACTATTGAACTCCACCTTTGAGCCATCACTGAGCAAGACAGTGTAGTCATTATCGTTGATTTCACGGTCGTGAACAGCCTTAACAACACTACTGCCAGAGAAGTGTGTATTCAAAAACTCTTGTGCAGCGGTAGGCAACTTGCGAGTAGGAATTTCAAAATTATCTGCACACGCAGGAATGATTGCGAATGAGGCAATAGCCAACATCAAAAACATCATCTTTTTCATATCTTTATTCTATTATTTTAAGGTTTTCACAAATATAACGATTTACTCCTACATTTTATTGTACAGCATACAAAAATTTCAAATAGTGTACCAAAAAATCACTACGAATAAAAATGTTTTGGTCTAACATTTGGATAAATGAAAAATTCTACTTAATTTTGATAACTGAAACAACAAAATAGGAGGAGTTTATTATGGCACAACAAGAGAAAACACGCTACACAGATGCTGAGTTGGCCGAGTTTAAGGAGTTGATATTGAAGAAGCTCGAACAGGCACGCCACGACTACGAGGAGTTGCGCTCCACAATAAGTCGTGTTGACGGCAACGACACAGAAGATACATCACCTACCTTCAAGGTTCTCGAAGAGGGTGCCACAACACTCTCGAAGGAGGAGTGTGAGCGCTTGGCGGCTCATCAGTCGAAGTTTATCCGCAATCTCGAACTTGCACTTGTGCGCATCGAGCACAAGACCTATGGCATTTGCAAGACCACAGGTAAACTTATTCCTCGTGAGCGTCTGTTGCGAGTACCGCACGCTACCGAAACCATCGAGGCAAAAGAGGCAAGACGATAGAGAGAGTATCCGTCTTAATAACAGATATGCCACCCGAAATCGGGTGGCATTTTTGTGAGAGGGGTTAAGCAAACAAACAGGGATGTTGGTCTATTTATCGGTGAAGCGACTTTGCGATAAACGATCGCTCCAAATCCTGAGATATATTAATTATAAAATCACCCATACGCTCTAACTCATTAACAATATCCATATAATAGACACTTGCTTGATAGTTCTTTCCTCCATTTTCTAACCCCACAATCTCCTCCTCACGCAGACTATTTCTCAGTTCGTTAATACGATTCTCGGCGTTATATGCATTCGATATATTATCAAGAGAGCCCTTATGCGCAGATTTCAAATTCTCAATCATTGCCATATATGCGTCCCCTACTGCATCCGCCATACCCTCCAAATTCTTGATTGTAACAGCGTCAAAACTCCTCTTGTGCATATTTCTACGAGAAAGTATACGGCTAATAGCCTCGCCAGAATCACCGAGCGACTCCAACTCACCTATAATTTTATACATTGCCTTAATTTTCGTAGAGGTTGCTTCGCTAATATCTCCTACCGACACAGCGTTCAAGAATGAAGCGATCTCATACTCTATTCTATCCGAAATCTCCTCATACTTAACCAATTTTGAGCGCAGTTCCTCAAACTTATCAGAGTCACCAGCAGCAATCGCCGATTTTGCATATCCAAGTCCATTCTTAGATATCTCGGCAAAATGTATAATCTCGTCGAAGGCTTGCTCGGCAGCAAGTTCAGGAGTCGCCACCGGACCCGCCGAGATATATTTCAGGCGGAACGAATCGCTCTCCTGATTTTTAGGCATTCGAATAATCCACACAACCGCCTTCTCGATATACTTAATAAACCAAATCAATATAAAGGTATTGATTGTATTGAATAGCGTATGAAGCATCGAGAGTCCATACAATGCCGCAGTACCTTCAGCAGAGGTAGCATCGCCAACGGCAAAACCGTCAGCCGCTGGATTTGGAAGTCCAAAGGCCTCGATAATTACACCCACAAGCGAGAGGAATGGCTTAAAGAGCAACAATGCCCATACAACACCAAACACATTGAATATCGTATGCGACATTGCGGCTCGCTTGGCTTGTGTATTTCCCACCGATGCTGCGATATTAGCAGTAATCGTCGTGCCGATATTCTCGCCTAACACCATAGCGCACGCCATATTAAACGGAATCCAGCCCATACTCAGCATAATAAGAGTAATCGCCATTGTTGCCGACGAAGATTGAAGCACCAGTGTCAACAGCGTGCCAAATACTAAGAATATAAGCACAGACTCAAAGCCATAACTCGACCAACTCTTGACAAACTCCAACACTTGTGGCGTTTCATTCAAATCGGGCACAGACTCCTTCATAAAGGATAGACCAAGGAACAAAAGAGAGAAGCCAACAATCAACTCACCAATGTTCTGCCTTTGGTTCTTCTTTGAATTTGAAAACAAGAAACCTAATGCCATCAACGGTATTGCGAGGATTGATATATCGGCCTTAAAGCCGAGCCACGACACGAGCCAAGCGGTAACCGTAGTACCGATATTGGCACCCATAATCACACCTATCGCCTGCGCAAGTGTAATAAGCCCCGCATTCACAAAACTCACCACCATAACGGTAGTTGCAGATGAAGACTGTATCAAAGATGTTATTCCTAAGCCTGTCATAACACCCTTGAATGGGTTGGAAGTCATTGCCGAGAGAAAACCTCTCAATTTATCTCCCGATGCTTTTTGTAGTCCAGAACTCATTAAGTTCATTCCGTAGAGGAACATTCCCAATGCTCCCAGAAGTGTAAAAACTTGAAGTATACCCATATATTAATTAAGCAATTTGATTTGTTACAAGATAAAGGTTGTAGATTACAAAACAGACAACCATAAATAGTCCACACGCTCGACCGATACGCCCCCTCAACCCCATAATCAATGGGAGAACGGCTGCCGCTATCACCACGCCATAATCGACGAGCGTTATATCCGTAGAGGTAAGTGGCATAACTTGCGAACTCACTCCCAGAATAAGGGTTATATTAAAGATATTTGAACCGATGATATTACCCAAGGCTAAATCTGTATTTTTCTTGACCGCTGCGGCGACTGAGGCTGCCAACTCCGGCAACGATGTACCACACGCAATTAGTGTTAATGAGATAAAGGCATCGCTTAAACCAAATGACTTGGCAACAAGCACAGCATTGTCGACAAAGAGGTCACAACTTGTAATCAACAAGGCAAGTCCGCCCAAAACTTTAAGTATAGCAACCCACAGCGAACCTCCTATTTCGGCATCGGGTTCAGTTGCTACACTCTGCTTTCTATCACGAGCAAACGAGTACCACATAAACAACACAAACACAGCCAAGAGTAGTAAACCATCGAGGCGACCAATCGTTGCAGGTGTTCCGTTGAAAAAGTTCAGCGCCAGGAGAGCGAGTAATACCGAAACCCCTATACATAGAGGAATCTCAAATTTCATATTCTTCTTATCAATTCCAATAGGGAAAAATAGAGCCGTAACGCCTAAAATACCCAAGATATTGAAGATATTTGAGCCTACCACATTGCCGATTGCAACATCCGCATTACCATTTAATGCACCGATAAAACTCACAACCAACTCCGGCATTGAGGTGCCGACTCCCACAATGGCCGCTCCGATAACAAAATCTGAGACTCGCAACTTTTTAGCGATAAGCACCGCTCCGGCGACAAGATAATCTGCGCCGAAGACGATGCCCGCTAATGATGCAATAAGAATTAGATACTCCATATTACTTTAATAGGTGTTCAATCTTGCTGAGTTCGCAATCATACATCTCCGAGCATGGCTCATACTGGTATGGAATGTACTCCAAAAGTTGCAAATGTGCCATTGCTGATGGTTTGCTATAATATATTCGCAACATTATAGCCTGACTACCACCTTCGTTGACCGAGTCAATAGATTGTGGGTTGGAGGCTAATGCTGATAACAATTTAGACTTCATATCACCCGAAAACAGCAACTCTTTCTTATGATACATCTTTTTTGTATCAACATCTCTATATGCACTCTTCATAACGAAAGCCACAACAACTCCTGCTACAATAAGTGTCCACCCTCCAAGGTTGGCGGCTTCTGCCTCAAATAATAGTGCAAGAATAGCACCTAAAACAATAAGTGATGAGAATATAATAATATCTTTGGTAGAGCGTACTCTAATAAATTTCTTTTCCATTTTTTATCATTTAGTTTAATTGTACATAACATTATAATAGTCTGCCTACACAGCAAATCAGATAACATCGCCCTAAAACATAGGAAGATGTCGCCAAATAGTATATAATGTAATACGCTAAATGATAAGTTTACCAAGACAAATCAGTTTATGAACTGGCTTGGTAAACGAGGAACAGATATTTAATGATTCTTTTTGAATTAGATTTCTAATGCCGGCATTAATAATTTTACCAGACTTCACAAATTCAAAATTATGGCGATGTGCATTGCTACTCCTTTTGGTTATCGTAACTTGCATCTGAATAGGCGTAACGCCAGAGAATTGACGAGGAAGATTGAGAGAGGATTGTGGCGTAGAGGAGTCCAAATAGACAACCTCTTGCTCAGGTGATGTGAATTTATTACAACTCTCCTTTGTAGGCAAATCAAGCCCACTCGCACCGCTGATAAAAGCGATGACGAACAATATAACAGGAATAGTATATCGAGTCAAATGTTTCACAACTCTATATTTCACATCTTTCGTCTGCAAAGATACTCTTTTTTATGATATTTTCTCCATTTTTACAGCAAAAGCCAGCGCACCACTCTTATCCACCCCTACTTGCGACCAGTTACAGAGTAGTCTGTACCCTCGGTGAATTTGCTCTCGGTGTAGACATTGCCAAAGCGGTCGGTTGCTCGCACCTCTATCTTTGACGCACTCGGATTCTTCAATGTATATTTATACATATGGTAGCAGTTGCTATAAGTGTTGTAGGCATCATCCTTTTTGCCCAACACTCCGAGATACAACCCTACAAAGTGCATATCATCGCTAATATCCGCCTTGAAATAGTATGGATTAGATTGTGAGCCGTCGCCATACACGCCACTATTATTCGTTGTTGCAGGGTCATTGTCGTGATAGTTGCGTGTCTTGTATGGGATTAGCGACATATCGCCAGAGTATTCACCATCCTCGTAGACCTCCACCTTCCAACTACTATCAGCGTTGAAGATATTTGCCAAGATAACATTCGAGCCGTAGTTAAACTTGTAGTAACCCTTCACGCCATAGGTATCTGTTCCCGACTTCGCCTTTCCGGTCAGTGCATCGCCACGATAGATACGCATCTGGTGTGAACGCACATTTTGACCTTCGTGATAACCGATGTAGTACCAATCCTTAAATGTGGCGCCCTCGCATACAAAGACCTGAAAACCATTTGGAGTGCCATCTCGTCCCATATAGCAGTCCCACCAAGAGCCACACAGTGTATTCACGATATGCTCATATATCTTCAAGCCACTTGAAGAGTCCTTCCTGTGGTCGTAATTTCTATTATAGTGTTGGTGTCCCGACAATATATGCACCTCCTTGAACTGGTTTATGAGTTGTAGCACCGTTTGGGAATTCGACTTATCTTGATTTAGTAGAGGGATATGCACGCATAGCACCAACATCTTATCCTTTGGCACAAGTGCCAAATCCTGACGCAACCACTCCACCTGCTCGTCCATAAATCCGAGTTCGTTTTTACCCTTATTATCAAACGATGTATAGAGTATATCTCGCATTCCCACAAAGTGAACATCGCCTCGGTCAAAAGAGTAGTTCGCAGGCCCGAAAACCTCCTCGTGGTCACGCTGCATCTTAATCTGTGGCGTAGAACTACTCTCATCTGCCGTTACACCCTCTCTACGGAATGTGTAGTCGTGATTACCCATAACCTGAAATACCGGCATACCCGTCTGCGATGACGCAAAGCCATCTCGCAAATCATCACGATACATCGAGCGATCGTTGCCGTCGTTCGAGATTATATCTCCGAGCGTAATTCCATAGCAAGGCATCTCCTTTGACACATCGGCGCAGTGGGCTTTGATGCCGGGTATAGCCTCACTCTTCAAATAGCCAAGATATTTGTCGCTATATATCTGTGGGTCGGCTATGGCAAAGAGAGCAAACTTCTCCTCCTTGCCACCAGAAAGAGGTGTAAGGGTAAAGTTATACTTTTGAGTCGTTGCAGAGTATCGCTTGTAGAAGCAAGGTTGCCCATACTCATTTATCGGCACCTCATACTCGGCTGGGATGGTAATATAGATATACCAAGCGTCCTTCGATGGTGCTAACTCGTAATATCCGTTTCGGTTGGTCGTAACCACCGAAAATCCATCACTCACCGCCACACCTTCGAGAGGATTATTCTTATTATCAACCACATATCCAAATACTTTGCCCTCCACGGACTCCTCAAAGAAATCGCCCTCTTCCGCCTCCATCACTTCGAGCGCAACCTCTCTATTTTGCTCAAAGGTTACGGTCTTAAAACGCTTTACTACACCCGCTTTAACGCTACCCGACTCCCATACACAGGCCATCTTCTTGCCATTGGTCGAGGTAAACTCCACACTGCATCTGCCGTGTTCGCCCTCAGGCAGAGCGATATAATAGAGGCTCTCCTGCGAGAGGGAAAGGTTACTCGACGAGTCGCAACTGTAACAAATATAATCGTAATTATACTCCGCAAGCGCAGTGTCGGTTAGCACAAGAGGTATTGCTTGACCTTCGTAGTCAATCCCCTCAAAGCCAGAGCCCGCCTTTATGATATAGTAGCCAGAGAGAGGTGCTTCGCTCTCGGTTTTTACAACTATATCTTGCAACGCAACGCCATCGCCCTTTACCGATAGACGCAAAATGCCCGCAAGGTGGTTAAGCACGATTTTATCGCCCGCCTTCTCCTTTACTCCGAGCATTGGGAGCGCACCATTTACAAACTTACCACCTATGTGGCTCTGCTCTGTGGCAAAATAGACAAATTGCGCACCTAAAAAGTTACTAAAATCCTGATAAGTGATATTTAGCGGATAGGTCAATGGCTTCTCGAACTCAAATTGTGCAACAGAGGGGTTTTCGGCATCAATAACAATCCTCTTGGAGCGAGCCCCATTTACCAGAATGCAGTCATCTGCACTCCAATATAGCGGATAGATACCATCGGCACCCTTATCGCCCAATGTCGTACGCATCGACTGAGGCAATCTGACAGTCAAAGTCGTAACACCATCTCGCACCTCCAACGACTCTCCATCGGGGGTGTTAGTCTGGCAATTCATAGAGAACAACGCCAAAATAGCAACTATCAAGAGGTATATTTTTCTCATATCAACAACCTTTGTCCGACAAGATAATCATTTTTAGTGTAAATATCAACATTTCAATCGATTATTTACTTTAAGCGTACTTTTTAGAAGAGTTCAAGTTGGTCGATTTCGTGATTAAAACTCTTGCGATGGTATGGCGAAAGACCATATTGGCGCACTGCGAGGCGATGTTCCTTGGTCGGATAGCCCTTATTCTTTGCCCAGCCATACATAGGATACTCCTCGGCAAGGCGCAACATATAGTCATCTCGGAAGGTCTTGGCTAAAACCGATGCAGCGGCTATATTGGCGTACTTGCCATCGCCCTTCACTACGCACTGGAACGGCAACTGCAACTTTGTATAGAAGCGATTGCCATCTATGGCAAGGAACTGCGGTTGTGGATTGAGTTGCTCCACCGCCAACGACATACCCTCGAACGAGGCGTGGAGGATATTTATCTCGTCGATGCGCTCGGCAGAGATCTCCTGCACAGCCCACGCCACCGCCTCCTTGCATATCACCTCACGCAAGGCGTAGCGATTTTTCTCGCTCATCTGCTTCGAGTCGTTGAGCAAAGGGTGGTAGAAATCGGGCGGCAGAATCACCGCCGCAGCAAAGACCGAGCCTGCAAGGCAACCACGCCCTGCCTCGTCACAACCAGCCTCCAAAAGTTCGTGCTGAAAAGAGTTCTCCAACATATTTCCAAATTCTTTTCTGCAAAGTTAACTTTTTTATCGTAATTTCAATATAAAAAACTATCTTTGTGCTATGCAATTAACTGCTTTAACCCAAAAATCGGCTCTGCCTGCAATAATGCTACTCGTAGTGATAGTTATCACTACGGCTCTGCGCTCACGCCTCGCTCCGTATGCGATAGAGGTGGCAGACACCCCATTCTTGGGTACGACATTGGCTCTCATTTTAGCAGTTATCACACACCTTATCACAGGTTTTGTCGAGGGCAAGGTGCAACTTCGCTCAGGATTAAGCAAGGGCTACAATACGCTCTCTATACCCCTCTATGGATTGCTCGCTTGTGGCATTGCGTTTTCGCCAAACGCACTCACCTCGGCAGCAGCGTCGCTCTGCTTTGCACTTGCTATGCACCTCATACTCCGTTCACTTCACCAAACAGACGAAAGGGATTCGCTCTTTTTCGCATCTTTCCTGCTCGGAACGATGGTGCTACTCACGCCTCCAAGCATTGTGTTAGTGGGCGTCATACCTTTGGTATTTATAATCCTTGCACTATCGTTGCGCCAGTTGGTGCTAATGATTGTGGGCTACATAACTCCACTCTTTGCCGCCTCTTATATAGTATGGTATAGAGGTGGAGAATTTTGGGATTTGGCTCGCAACCTATTCTCGCATCTTGCCACACCTCAGATGGAGAGCCTACAACAACTGCCATACCTCGCTATTGCGATGATTGTAGGAATAGTTGCAATTTTGATTTGGGGAGCAATTTACTCGACTATTCGTCCCGACAAGATGCTTATGCTGGCTCGTGTACGCCGCTCAATGCACCTGTTTGTATGGTTACTGCTCTTAACCCTCTCGATGGTATTTATCCCGTCTTGCAACCTCTCAATCCTCGCTATTGTTGCAATACCAGCAACCACACTGCTCAGTTTTATATTTAGTCTACTACCGAGCAACCACTCAACAATAGCCTATTGGGTGCTATTGCTTCTCTTCGTAATCCACCTCTTCGTGGCATAAAAAAAGCACTCCTTAACGGAATGCCTCTTTTAGATGCTCGACTGTCTTGTTGCGTATGGTCTGCTCAGTCGAAAGTATCATATTTTTAATCGCCTCAGCAGTGGATTTGCCGTGTCCAATAACCACTGGGGCATTTACGCCAAGCACTGGTGTTCCGCCCGTACTCTCATAGTTTAGGCCATCGAATATCTGACTCTTCGTCCCCGTTTCGGCATAAATCGAATAGAGCCCCTCGATAAGTTTCAACACCGTATTACCCACAAAGCCATCGCAGACAATCACATCGGCACTCTCCGACTCGAAGAGGTGCGAGGCCTCAATGTTTCCAACAAAACGATAGCGCCCCAACTCGCTACCCTGCTGCAATAGTTTGTATGCAGCCTTGGCTTGGAGATTTCCCTTTGTCGACTCGGCTCCGATATTGAGCAGTGCCACGCTTGGGTTTTCAACTCCCAACGACTTGGCATAGACCGAGCCAATGAGGGCGTACTGTTCCAACACATCGGGCTTACAATCGACATTCAAG
>JAGCLL010000187.1 GCA_017647025.1 Alistipes sp.
CTCGCCCATCTCCCAGAAGTTGTCGTGCTTGTTACCACGGATGATATGATCCTCTGGCAAACGCTCCTTCCAGATGTCGTAAGCCTCCTGGTCGAATGGTACACCATCCTCCTCCGAGCCCTCGAATACGGTTGCGTACATACGCTCCTTTGGCAACTTATAGACCTCGGTCAACAACTCCCAAGCCCAAGCAATAGCCTCCTTCTTGAAGTAATCGCCGAAAGACCAGTTACCGAGCATCTCGAACATTGTGTGGTGGTAGGTATCGTGTCCTACCTCCTCCAAGTCGTTGTGCTTACCCGACACACGCAAACACTTCTGCGAGTCGGCAGCACGAGGCGACTTGCGCTCGGCATTACCAAGGAAAATATCCTTAAACTGGTTCATACCCGCATTTGTAAACATCAAAGTTGGGTCATTCTTTACAACCATCGGAGACGATGGTACAATCAAGTGCTCTTTCTCGGCAAAGAAGTCGAGAAACGCCTGGCGTATTTGTTTTGAATTCATCATATATAATAACTTTAATTTCAATCCGTTACAATAGTGATTTGCGCACATCACGCACGCACACGCGCTAAATCGGTTGCAAAAGTACAAAATTATAGTTAATTTTGCGCAATTAAAACAAAGTTTTTTACCATTGAAGGGGTCAATTAACGATACAAAGGTCGAGGCAAAGAGCCTGAAACGACGAAACCGATACAACATTTTGCGACAAATGTTGATTGGATTTATCGTTATCTCGTTGCTGAATATGATTATTTCGCAACTCTTCTACACCCCGAAGATGCACATTATCGCCTCCGAAAATCGTGAACTCGTATTAAAATACGAGATTTTGCAGAGTCGCATCGCCTCTACGCAGAGTAAAGTGGCAGAGATTCGCCATCGTGATCACTTCGTATATCGACCACTATTTTCGAGCGACTCACTCGCCATAGATGGCGTGTTTGCCCCATACGCAGACTCAAAATATGCAAATCTCACAAATGACGAATACTCCGAGTTGATGAAATCAACTTGGTTGGCTCTCGATGCTGTAACTCGCCAAACCTATGCGCTATCTCGTTCCCTCGATGAGGTGCAAACCCTCGCCAAAGACAAGGAGCAGATGTCGCTCGCCATACCTGCCATTTGGCCAATCGACCGCACGAAGTTGAAGGCATTTTACGCCTTTGGTATGCGCCAAAAGCACCCAATTCTCAAAATTCGCACTATGCACAAGGGCGTGGATATGTCCACTGATTATGGCGTGCCGGTCTACGCTTCGGGTGATGGTGTAGTGGAGAAGGTATCGCAGGGCAAACGACGCAGAGGTTATGGTCGCCAGATAGTTATAAATCACAAGTTCGGATATAAGACTCGTTACGCCCACCTGCAAAAGATGTTTGTAAATGTAGGCGACAAGGTACAGCGAGGACAACTGATTGGCGAAGTAGGCTCGTCGGGAGGCTCTACGGGACCTCACCTCCACTATGAGGTGATATACCTCGGTAGGCAGGTAAACCCTGTGAACTACTTTAATCGTAATATGACAAGCGACGAGTATCGCCAGTTGATGGAGAATATGAAGTATAACGCCGACCTCGAAACTTTGGAGGGGGCTTCAAACGAAGATTAGCGATGAGGCAGGAGATAAAGCAGAGAGTGAGAGGGGAGAAGGGACGCCGTGCACTGCGAGCATTGGCGTGGCTCGGTGCGACCATACTCTACTATGTGGTATTCTCGTTACTCTTCGACACTCCAACAGAGTATGAACTTCGCCACTCTACCGACCGACTCAAAAGCGAATATGACACTCTGCTTGCCGAGTACGACTCATTGGCTGTGGTGGTAGATAATGTTGTGGAGCGTGACCGAAGCATCTTTGCGATAATGTTCGACTCGGAGCCATACGACTTCGACTCGGAGTATAACAACAAACGAGTAGAGTTACACGAGGAACTTCTCACCAAAAACAATCGGGAGATGTCCGCCACACTTCAACTCTCGCTCGACGAATTAGAGCACAAGATGCAAAGGCTCGAAGAGAGTTATTCTGCTCTCGACGATGAGTTACAAAGAGTGGGCTCAAAGCGTGATAACATACCATCAATTCAACCGGTAACAAACCACGAATTGACACTTCTTACAGCCGCATACGGCACTCTGATGCACCCCTTCTACCGAACTCTGCAATCCCACCAAGGCGTAGATTATGCAGTAGCGGAGGGTACTCGAATTTTTGCAACCGCAGATGGTATTGTCAAGGAGATTAAGGGCAAGACCTCCACATCGGGTATTACGGTTATTATAGACCATCGCAACGGCTACACAACATCATACAGCCACCTCCAAAGCGTGAAGGTTAGGCGTGGTCAGCGAGTCCAACGAGGCGACATCATTGCGCTATCCGGCAACACTGGTCTTTCACTTGCCCCACACCTCCACTACGAGGTGCGACACAATGGCACACGAGTAGACCCTATTCACTACTTCTTTATGGAACTTACACCCGATGAGTATCAACGCATTATGCGTATTGCGCAGTCGGGTATGCAGTCTTTTGATTAAAGCAATTACGATGCAGTTAAAACTTATAATTCTCGACTTCGATGGCACTCTCGCCTCTACCATAGACGCCCATACCAAATCGTATATTTTAGCCCTCCAAGAGCAAGGAATCGCCCTCAGCGAGGAGGAGTATAAGCGTCGTTTCTTTGGAGTGCGTTGCTCGGAATTTTTACGAGCAATGGGGATTACAGACAAGGAGGAGATGGAGAGAATTAGAGTTCGAAAAATTGAACTCTACCCCACTCTTTTCGAGTCGGTAAAGTTGAACGAGCCACTGTGGAATTTCGCCCAGAGTTTTCGCTCGAATGGTGGAAAGGTATGGATATGCTCGACCGGTCAGCGAGATAATATCACCAATGCAATGCGCCACCTCGGCATCGAAGGAATGGTTGACGGCATACTCACATCAGATGATGTGGTGGAGGCAAAACCCTCGCCCGAAGCATTCTTGAAGGCTATGGAAATAGAGGGTGTTACTCCTGCCGAAACACTGATTTTCGAGGACTCGCCCGTAGGTCTTGCTGCGGCAGAGGCGAGTGGTGCACCATACATTAAGGTGGAGTTAGAAGTTAGAAGTTAAAAGATATTAATAAACCTATAATACTTTAATTATTATGGAGAAGAATCAGAACAAACTCTATTCGGGCTGGAAGATGAACGGATTTGCGATGTTGTTCGTCGTATTGTTGTCGTGGATTGGTGGTCCTGCACTTGCTATCTATGGCGGTATTAACTTTACTACGCCATACGATGCTATCGCAGTTGTGGCAGGTGCAATTATCCTCTTGTGGGCAATTATTGCATCGTGCGGATTTATGTTGTTGGAGCCTAACGAGGCAAGAGTATTGCTCTTCTTTGGTGAGTATCGTGGCAACTTCGTGCAGACGGGTTATTGGTGGGTTAATCCATTCATGACCAAGAAGAATATCTCACTCCGTGCCCGTAACCTCAACGCAGAGCCTATCAAGGTAAATGATAAGCAGGGTAACCCTATCCTTATTGGTTCGGTTCTGGTGTGGCGTATTCGTGAGAACGAGATTTACAAGGCAGTATTCGACATCGACACTCCTGTTGCTACGGGCGAGGTTACCGTTACCGCAAATGGTCGTATGAAGGCTCTCGAAAACTTCGTTGCCGTGCAGAGCGATGCTGCTTTGCGCCAGGTGGCAGGTCTTTATGCCTACGACAATAACACCTCAGCAAGCGAGGAACTCACACTTCGCTCGAATGCAGATGAGATTAACGAACAACTCGAAACTCGCCTCAACGAGCGCCTTGCAATGGCGGGTATCGAGGTTGTCGAGGCTCGTATCAACTACCTCGCATACGCTCCTGAGATTGCAGCCGTAATGTTGCGCCGTCAGCAGGCAGATGCCATCATCTCGGCTCGCGAGAAGATTGTAGAGGGTGCAGTTTCGATGGTTAAGATGGCTATCGACAAGTTGTCAGATGACAAGGTTGTAGAACTCGACGAAGAGCGAAAGGCTGCGATGGTGAGCAACTTGCTCGTGGTGTTGTGCGGTGATGAGTCGGCACAACCAGTGGTAAACACAGGCTCTGCGCACCATTAGACGAGAGAAACTGAAAACTGAGAACGGAAAGCGCACTCCTTAAATTCATTAAACTCCTTAAACTTCTTAACAAGGTTTGCGCCTTGACAACACTTGGAGTTCGCAAAATAAAAATAAAAGCCAATGGCTAATGGCTAACGGCTAATAGCAAAGAAAAATGGGGCAATTTGCCCCATTTTTCTTTACTCCTTAGGGAGTGGTTGTACATTCACGGCTTGTACGCCTTTATCACCTTCACCGACCTCGTAGGTTACAAGTTGTCCCTCGTTCAGAGCCTTGAAACCCTCCTTGACGATGCCGGTATAGTGTACAAAAATCTCTTTACCATCCTCGGCGAGAATAAATCCATATCCTTTTTTAGGATCGAACCATTTTACTTTTCCGTTCATAATGTTTTTCTGAGTTTTTTAAGTTTGGTTAGACAAATATAACAAAATTTATTACAATACACAACTAAAATTAAAAAATTTATAACTACCTTTGCTATAAATTAATATCTTTTTCGTATGAAAAGAGCAACCTTGCTACTATTTGTTACCCTCTTTGCTATCGCTGCTCACGGACAGAGTATGCGAGATGAAATCAAAGCAAATCCAAATCTTGCAGGTGGAATTTACACCGCTTATATGGTTACAGAGCACGCCGTTGCTACCCCACCTCGCGGTTTCAAGCCATTCTACATTTCGCACTATGGTCGTCACGGTTCTCGCTATCAAACCTCGCAGGATAAATACGATATGCCAGCCGTAATGTTGGAGCAGGCCGCTAAGGATGGCAAACTCACAACTTTGGGACTCGACCTGGCTCGTCGTGTACGCATTATTGCAGATGATGCACACTTGCGTGCAGGCGACCTTTCGGCTCGTGGTGAGCGTGAGCAGAGAGGCATTGCCGAGCGTATGGCAAAGGCCTATCCAGAGGTATTCGCAGGCAAGAATGGCGATCATATCACCTGCTTCGCATCGCCTTATGTGCGTAGCGTAGTAAGTATGGCGGCATTTACCGAGCGACTCAAAGAGTTGTATCCAGCACTCGAACTTACCCGCTATGCAAGTTTTCACGACATCGAACTCACTCGCCCAGAGAAGTATATGTATACCTTCTATAAGGAGGCTCGCAAAATAGCAAAAGAGTACCAGCAGCAGAACACCAAAGACAAGGACTTCATCTGCCGTCTTTTCAACGACTATGACTACGCTGCAAAACTCATTTGCCAGGCCTACAAGAGTAGCAATACTACCGGCTTTATCGGCAATATGCACGATTTGGCTATGATTGTGCAGAATTTCGACACATTGCCAGAGTTGCACGACATCTTCACCGAGGAGGAGCGCTATCAGATGTGGCACCTCTTCAACATCCGTCGCTACTTGACCTATGGCCCTTCGATTGACTATGGAGATGTCCGCAACCAGGATGCAAAGGTACTTCTTCGTGATATTATTGAGCGTGCAGATAATGTTATATCTGGCAAGGATAGCAATGAGGTAGCAACTCTCCGCTTCGGACACGACTCGGCAATCATTCCACTGCTTGCCATTCTCCACGCTGAGGGATGTGATGGTCGTATCGCATTCTCGGAGATTGAAAAGTTGCCAGAGGTGTGGTGCGATAGCCGCATAACATCTATGTCGGTAAATGTTCAGTTTGTATTCTATCGCAATAAGAAGGGTGAGGTGCTCGTTAGAATGCTTCACAGCGAGAAAGATCGTCGCATTCCAGTTAAGACTGACTGCTACCCATTCTACAAATGGGAGGATTTCAGAGCATACTGCTTGAAACAGTGTGAACCTGATGCACGATAGTATAAATTGTTGATATTAAGAGTTAAAAGGTTCACTCAACTACCAGTATCACCCTACAACCAACCGGCGCAGGCAAGGTAAAAAGTAAAAATTATCAAAATTTTTTCGAAAAAAGTTTGCAGATTAAATTTTTTACCTTACCTTTGCACTCGCAATACAACGGGATGTAGCGCAGTCCGGTTAGCGCATCTGGTTTGGGACCAGAGGGTCCCAGGTTCGAATCCTGGTATCCCGACAGAGAGAGACAAGAGATTGTCTCTCTTTTTTTTGTCGTGATACCAGGATTCGTTCAGTCGGTGGCGGTGTGGCAGAGTTATCTGCGATGTATGAGCGTAGGCGAATTGCTGCGACCGTTCGAATCTCCCAAAATGGTTGTGGTAGTGGGTGGGATAGGACTTTGTAGGATTAGATAGGATTAGATAGGATTAGATAGGATTAGATAGGATTAGATAGGATAAAGACATTAACAGTCTAATAGCAATTTACAGAAGTGGGTAACACACGATCTCTCTCCCGCTACAAAAAAAAGACTTTTTTTTGTAGCGGGAGAGAGACTTATCTGCGCTTCGCTTGATGAGTCTCTACCTCCTGAAACAGCCCAAGACTGCACGAAAACACCCGATGC
>JAGCLL010000188.1 GCA_017647025.1 Alistipes sp.
GCCACACTCCAAAACGCCTATAAAGCCACCAAGGAGAAAGCAAAGAAAGGCTCTGCAAAGCCTGCTCCTACTACCGAAAATCGTGTCGAGATGTATTGGGGCGAGAGCGCAGAGATGAAGCGCATCCGCAAGGTTGTTGAGCACGTTGCTACGACCGATGCCAATATACTTATTACAGGCGAGAATGGCACGGGTAAGGAGATGATGGCACGCGAAATTCACCGTCTATCGGCACGCTGCCGCAAGACTATGGTGTCGCTCGATATGGGTGCTATCCCCGAAACGCTTTTCGAGAGTGAACTCTTTGGTCATAAGAAGGGAGCATTTACCGATGCACATACCGACCGTGAGGGTAAGTTCCTAACGGCAAGCGGCTCGACGCTCTTTATGGATGAGATTGGCAACCTGCCACTGCACCTGCAAGTGAAGATGCTTTCGGCGCTGCAAAACAGGGCTATAACGCCACTTGGTATGAATGAGGCACAGCCTATTGATATACGCCTTATCTCGGCAACAAACCGCAACCTACACGATGCCGTTGCAAAGGGTGAGTTCCGCCAAGATCTCCTTTTCCGCATAAACACCATACAGATACATATTCCGCCTTTGCGCTCCCGCAAGGAGGATATTGTACCCCTCGCAGAACGCTTTATTGAGCACTACGGCAAGAAGTATAACAAGGTAGGACTGCTCCTTCAGGGCGAGGCTGCCGATAAACTTACAGCGCACTCGTGGGAGGGCAATATCCGTGAGTTGCAGAACGCCATAGAGAAGGCTGTGATTATGTGCGACGGCGATATGATTGCGCCCGACCATATTGAATTACACGCTGCCACACGCCCTGTAACTGAGGCGCAGACTCTCGAAGAAATGGAACGACAGCTTATTGCCAACACCATCGAGCAGTGCGGCGGCAACCTCTCACAGGTGGCACAGCAGTTAGACATCACCCGCCAGACACTCTACAACAAGATTAAACGCTACGGATTGTGAAACTGATACACAACATACCTTACGGTAAGATAGCCGTATATGTGGCGGTCATCATCGTGGTGGCTGGCATAGGTGGGTATGTGTGGGCATCGGGACACCACGCCTATCTTATTGTATGTGTACCGATAATCCTCTTCTGTATCTTCCGACTTTTCAGGCTCTATGGCGTGATTGTTAAGCGACTGATGTTCGTCTTTAATGCCGTGCAGAACAACGACTACTCATTCCGCTTTACCGAGAATCCACGATACACGCAGTACGCCTTTGTAAACCAATCGCTCAACCGTATCAAAGAGGTACTGGACAACGCCAAACTGCAAATCAAGGAGCGTGAGCAGTATTTCCAACTGATAATGGAGTGCGCCAATGTCGGTATCGTTGTGGTTATGGAGAATGGCACGGTGACGCAAACCAATAGTAAAGCCCTACGCATTGTGGGTATGGAGCGACTGAGCCATATCGACCAGTTGCGAGTGCTGAGCGAGGAACTTTGCGAGGCTATGCACGCCGTAGCACCTAACGAGCAGCGCACCGTGCGCTATGCCACCGAGATTGGTGAGCAGAGCCTTGTGTTGAGTTGCTCGGCGATGGAGTTTGACGGCAAGATGTTGCGTGTTATATCGGTGGGTAATATCCACGAGGAGCTTGACCGCAAGGAGGTGGAGTCGTGGGAAAAACTGACCCGCA
>JAGCLL010000189.1 GCA_017647025.1 Alistipes sp.
CAGCAGGTTATCGAGAACCCGATCTTGTCGAACTTCAAGGAGGGTCTTTCGGTGTTGGAGTACTTTATCTCTACCCACGGTGCTCGTAAGGGTTTGGCGGATACTGCGTTGAAGACTGCCGATGCGGGTTACTTGACTCGTCGTTTGGTGGATGTAGCACAGGATGTTATCGTTAATGAGGAGGATTGTGGTACATTGCGTGGTTTGACCGCTACGGCTATCAAGCGTAACGACGATGTCGTACAGACTCTCTACGATCGTATCCTCGGCCGTACCGCATTGAACGATGTTATCGACCCAATCTCGGGCGAGGTTCTTTGCGAGGCAGGTCAGGAGATTACCGAGGCTATCGCCGAGGCAATCGAGAAGTCGCCAATCGAGTCTGTTGATATCCGTTCGGTACTCACTTGTGTATCTCGTCACGGCGTTTGTGCTAAGTGTTACGGTCGTAACCTTGCAACCGCACGACCTGTACAGAAGGGTGAGGTTGTCGGCGTTATCGCAGCACAGTCTATCGGTGAGCCAGGTACACAGCTTACACTCCGTACCTTCCACGTCGGTGGTGTTGCGGGAGGTTCGACTGTTGAGACAAATGTTGTTTCGAAGTACGAGGGTACACTCGAAATCGACGACTTGCGTACCGTTAAGGGCAAGAACGCTCAGGGCGAGGCTATCAATATCGTAGTTTCTCGTCAGTCGGAGTTGCGCATCGTAGATCCAAAGACAGAGATTACACTCTATACTCACGCATTGCCTTATGGCGCTACAATCTTCAAGGCCGATGGCGACACTGTTGCTAAGGGCGACTTGATTTGCGAGTGGGATCCATATAACGCAGTTGTGGTTGCCGAGACTGATGGTAAGGCTCTCTACGACAATGTCATCGAGGGCGTAACTTATCGTGAGGAGCGTGACGAGCAGACTGGTTTGGCAGAGCGTGTAATTATCGACTCGAAGGATCGTACCAAGAGTCCTGCTATTAAAATTGTAGACAAGAACGGTGATGAGGTTAAGGTATACAACTTGCCTGTAAATGCCCATGTAGCCGTTAAGGATAATGCTAAAATTCATATTGGCGACATCATCATCAAGATTCCTCGTGTTGTAGGTAAGGGTGGTGGCGATATCACCGGAGGTCTTCCACGAGTTACCGAGTTGTTCGAGGCTCGTAACCCATCTAGCCAGGCAATCGTTTCGGAGATTGATGGTGAGGTAACATTCGGCAAGATTAAGCGTGGTAACCGTGAGATTGTTATCACAGCGAAGGATGGTGAGGTTAAGCGCTACCTTGTGCCACTCTCTCGTCAGATTATCGTTCAGGAGAACGACTATGTGCGTGCAGGTATGGCATTGTCGGATGGTGCAATCACGCCAAGCGATATTCTCCGCATCCTCGGACCTACCAAGGTTCAGGAGTACATCGTTAACGAGGTACAGGAGGTATACCGTATGCAGGGTGTGAAGATTAACGATAAGCACTTCGAGGTTATCGTTCGTCAGATGATGAACAAGGTTCAAATCGAGGATCCAGGAGATTCGCGCTTCTTCGAGAACCAGATTGTCGATAAGTGGGAGTTTATGGATGTGAACGACGAGTTGTACGACAAGGTTGTTGTAACCAACGCCGGCGATTCTGTCAATGTTCAGCCAGGACAGATTATCTCGATGCGTAAGTTGCGCGATGAGAATTCGTCATTGAAGCGTCGTGATATGCGTTTGGTTGAGACTCGTCCAATCGTTTCTGCTACTTCGAACCAAATTCTCCAAGGTATCACCCGTGCGGCATTGCAGACTTCGAGCTTCATCTCGGCTGCATCGTTCCAGGAGACTACCAAGGTATTGAATGAGGCTGCAATCCAGGCGAAGAGCGATCCATTGGCTAACTTGAAGGAGAATGTTATCTGCGGTCACCTTATCCCTGGTGGTACAGGTCTTCGTGAGTATGACAACCTCGTAGTTGGATTGAAGTCGGATTTGGAGTTTTTGATTTCAAACCAGAAATAATTTCTTGTGATAAGCCGCAATCTGCGGCACATCTCTAAAAGTAAAGACCTTCGGGCTGTACGCTTTGTACTATCCCGAAGGTCTTTCTTTTGTGATGCACCACATCTCACGCCTTCTGACAAGAAATCTACCCATCCCTGAATTATCTCTGATTTTTTTGATTTAGGCGTGGGAAAGCATACCTTCGGGGCTGTATGTGTATATGGTAGTTTTAATTGTTATATCCAACTACTCACTACTATCTCCTCACTCCTCACTAAAAAAAACGGAGCAGTCAAAACTTTGACTGCTCCGTTTCTATGTGGTGTAATCTAAATTACTCCTTGTGGTCACGGCGTGGGCGACGGTCGCCACGCTCCTTATCACCGCGTGGTGCACGAGGCTTACGCTCTGGCTCTACCCAGCCCTCTGGCTTAGGAAGGAGTGCCTTGTGCGAAAGACGAAGTTTCTTGGTCTTATCGTCGATACCGATGAGTTTAACATCGATCTCCTCGCCCTCCTTCAAACCTGTCTCAGCCATAGTCTCGAAGCGCTTGTAGTCGATCTCCGAGATGTGGAGCAATGCCTCCTTACCTGGCAAAATCTCAACGAATGCACCGAAATCTACGATAGACTTAATTGTACCGTGGTAAGTCTCGCCAACCTCTGGTACTGCAACGATACCCTTGATGCGAGCCATTGCTGCGTCGATAGACTCCTTATCTGGGCCGAATACATCAACCAAGCCCGAAGTCTCGGTCTCGGTGATAGTGATAGTTGTGCCGGTAGTCTTCTGAATATCCTGGATAACCTTACCACCAGGGCCGATAACTGCACCGATGAAGTCCTTGTCGATAACAATCTGCTCGATGCGAGGTACGAATGGCTTGTAGTCCTCACGAGGCTCTGCAATGCACTCGGTAATCTTGTCGAGGATGTGCAAACGACCTACACGAGCCTGCTCCAATGCCTGTGCCAACACCTCGTACGAAAGTCCGTCAACCTTGATATCCATCTGGGTAGCGGTGATACCGTCACGGGTACCTGTTACCTTGAAGTCCATATCGCCCAAGTGGTCCTCATCGCCCAAGATGTCCGACAATACTGCCCAAC
>JAGCLL010000190.1 GCA_017647025.1 Alistipes sp.
AGCCGATATCGAACTGAATATTCTGCCCAATAAGAAAGGGCTTGCACTGCTTACCGACAGATATGGTATTACGTTTGGCAAAGGCGATGATATCGTTTGCCACTTTGATAATATCCACTCCCTGCTGTTTGAGCACATCCACCGTTATTGCCGAGTAGTCCAATGCCTTCTTTTCGTAAAGCATAAGTGTATTATCCTCGCGGGCAATTTCACTGCGAGTGCGGAGTATCTTTTTGGTGGGTAATCCTGCCGACTGCTTGTTGTAAGGAAGGATGTAAGCCTGATACTGGTCAATCACCTGCCAGGTGTCAAGCCGTACTGCCTGTACTGCTATCTGAGTGCAGGCACAAGTTTGTGGATCAAGACCACCTGTCTCGAAGTCGAGTCCGATGCCTACATATACTTTTGGTTCTGTCTTTGGTGCCATATTACTGAATGAATAAAAGTGAGTTGCGATATGATTGCAGGGCATTAGAGGCCGTGTAGTCACTGTAACGAATCACTGCTGTTAGGATTATTATCTTACCCTTGATATGTTGCAGTTCCTCCTTGTGTGCACGATAGAACTCATCCCACAGAGTGCACTCCGCAGTCTGATTGTTCTGCGATAGTATCAGCTTCACAAATCGCTTGCGTTGCCCGGTCTCCCTATCGTTATAACTATGCTCTGAATACTCTGACACAGTAGCGCACACAGCGGCCTTGCGACCATCGTTCTCATCTCGCATAACATCGACAAGAGAAATGTATGCGGCCTTACCCTTAACCTTCGCTCTGTCTGGTGAGTTGGAGAAGATACGACGATAGTCAATAGAGCCTATGCCAGAAACGGCAATCTGCTGTTGCGACCAGAAGTAGTGCTTATCTCGTAACTCCTCGGGAGCATCGTTCTCACGCAGATTGAAGCCCAATTTCAGAGCTGCTCGTTTGAGTATGGCATATCGCTCCGTTACGGCCTGTACATTCTCAATCTTATCAAAGCAGCCTGCCAGGATCATATTCTTCAAATGGCGGGTATTAACCGGTACACGACCATTCTCGACCATCGGATTTACCTCGTCCCAGTGTTTGAAGTCTTTGCTACGCAGTTTATGGCGGAAGACTCGCTCAATAAAGTCTTCGATACTCGTAAATCTGCCTCTTGAACGCACAGTAACGATATATGCAGCTGCCTTCGTTCCCAAGAACTTGATGCGGTTGAGCGACCAATAAATCTCATTCGCCTTGTAGTCTGTGAAGAACTCCACCGTGGAATGGTTGATGTCGGGAGGAACAATCTTCGCCACCGAGCATCGCTCCATCTCCGACATCAGTGCCGGCATCTCCTTATCATCGGCCCACTGCAACGCCACCGTGTAGAATGCAGTCGGATAGTTCGCCTTGAGCCACGCACCGCAGAATGCCGTAAGGGCATAAGCTGCAGCGTGTGAGCGGTTGAAGGAGTATTTACCCGCAGTCTCTATCTTGCCCCATATCTCTTCGGCTTCATAAGGTGGGCAACCATTCTTAATTGCACCCGCAATAAAGTCGTTTTTGAGCGAGGCCATTAGGTCGGCTTTCTTCTTACCGATAGCCTTACGCAGGTAGTCGGTCTTGCCGAGGTCAAAGCCTCCGAGCGTATGAGCCACCGACATAAACTGCTCCTGATAGACCATAATGCCGTAGGTATTCTTCGTTGCCTCATAGCAACCGAAGTTATAGACCGGGGCTACATCGCCTCGGCGGTAACGGACATAGTCATCGGTTGCCCCGATGTCGAGTGTAGCAGGTCGAAAGAGAGCATTTATGGCAATCAGATCCTCAATGCAGTTAGGCTGAACATCTTGGATAAAGCGTGTGATGCCAGGTGAGGAGAACTGAAAGACATTCTGCGTATTGCCCTCGGAGAGTATCCGATATGTCTTCTCATCATCGAGCATGTCGCTTGTAATCTTCTCTATGGTCAGCTGCTGATTGTAATGCTCATTTACGAGGTTGATGGTGGCACTGAGTTTTGCCAACTCTTGCGTTGCCAGCACATCCTCCTTGAGCAATCCAATCTCATCGACAGAGTACCCATCAAACTCCGACACCAATGCTCCGTCCATCTTGCGTATAGGCAAGAAGTCAAAGCAATCTGCCTCCTTGCCATCACGCTTTTCGGGGGTAACGATAATTGCCGAGGC
>JAGCLL010000029.1 GCA_017647025.1 Alistipes sp.
ACAGGCGTTCCCAGTTTCGGGTTATGAGTATATGGCAATGAACTACCTCTTGATGGCTAACACCAAGGAGACTGTTGATGTTGTATTCACATACTCTGATGGCGCAGTTGAGAAGCAGCGCACCGTAGGTTCTGTTCCAGTACAGCGTAACTACCGCACAAACCTCTATGGTCAGTTGCTCACAAGCGACCTCGCTGCTAATGTTGAGATCAAGCCAGAGTATGCAGGTACACACAAAGTTTCTTCGATTTCGAATACTGCTGAGTTACATGCGGCACTCACAAGCCTTGGCGAAGGAGATATTATCTCATTGCAGAACAATATCACTCTTACCGAGGGTGCGAACGGCTCTACAAATGGTATTTCAGTTACCGGTGCAGAGAACTTCACACTTGACTTGAATGGCTACACACTCTCTTCTAACCTCGGTAACAATGCTCTTCGTTTCAAGATTGGCGATAATAACAATGTAACGAATACAACTGTTAACATCACCATCAAGAATGGTAAGGTTGTATCGGGTGAGAACAACTTCTGTGCAATCAGCGCTGCAACAGCAGGCAATGGCAACAAACTCGTTTTGAATCTCGAAGACATCGAGGTTGAGAACAATAATGCCAAGGACTACGCTGTTAAGGCGTGGGATGGCGCTGTAATCAATGCGAAAAATGTTGCAGTAACTTCTAACGCAGGTGGTGCATTCTACGCAGTTGGTGGCGAGATTGTTCTCGATAATAGCACTGCAACAACCACAAATGGTTCGGCTAATTATTTGTCTGCTGCAATTGGTGTTTCGAACAATGGTAGGGCAACCATCAATTCGGGTACATATACCACAATTCCAAGCAACGCTGCAAATGGTCAGTGGGTTGTTTACTTGATGACTAGCGGTGGCGAGGTTGTTATCAACGATGGTACATTCGAGGGCACAGTTGCTTCTAACAATGCATCGTATGCTTGCGGTTTGATTAGTGCTGACACAGGTACAAAGGTTACCATTAATGGTGGTACTTTCAACTCTAATGGTGCAATCCTCGATATGCGCAACAACTTGGGTGATGCAAGCAAACAGCCATCGGCTATCTTGGTTGGTGGCAACTACTCGTCAAATCCTACTATTTCGGGCTTGTACGGTAACAATCTTATCACTCTCGCCGAGAACTACACAGTAGTAGAGAAGGACGGTCGTTGGATTGTTGAGGAGAAGGGATATTCTGTTGATGCACAAGGCAACTATCATATCCAATCTGCAAATGGTTGGGCTTGGATGGCTGCACAGGCTGACAACTTCTTCGGTAGCAAGACCATCTATCTTGACAACGACATCGACTTCGCTGATGCAGAGGTTGCTGTAACAAGAATTTGGACAATTGAGACAAAGGCGACATTCGATGGTCAAGGTCATACGATAAAGAACTTCAATATCACGGCAAATCCAAACGCAAATAATCAGGCTCTCTTCGAAGGTCTTATGAATATCAAGAATTTGACCATTGATAATGCCTATGTTCAGGGTTCAGGTTATGTAGGCGTACTTGCTGGTACTTTGTATGGTAGTATCGACAACTGCCACATCATCTCTTCGTTGGTAGTTGGCACATTTTGGCAGGTTGGAGGCTTTGTTGGTCAGCACTGCGGTGGTAATATCACCAACTGTACTATCAAGCACACCGGTATCTATGGACCAGCAGCAGTGGGTACTCTCGTAGGACTTTGCACAGACGAGACCGGTGCTGCCGTTTCAAAGTTTGAGAACTGCACTATTGAGAATAGCCGCATTATCCAGTACTATTACTCACATGGAGCGGAATACGACACATTGTTTGGCGTTGCAGTTGGCGGATTTTGGGCAAGTGCAACATACCACTTAAATAACATCACCTTGCTTCCTGCCGCAGAGTTTGTGCTCCTAACAGGTGTTACATCATCTGCTCTTCACGGTGAGATTAAGACTGGCACTGTATTTGTTGACGGTGTTCAGCAGTAAATATAGATACAATATAATACATATAAATTTAACACAAAAAAAACAAAAAAAACAATGAAAAAGATTTTCTTTGGAATGATGGCACTTGTGGCAATGGTTGCTACATCGTGTCAGCAGGATGTAGAACTCGGCGTTAATGGCGAGGCAACTACTACTGTTTCGTTCAATCTTGCGACTCCGCAGATTGCGAATCGT
>JAGCLL010000191.1 GCA_017647025.1 Alistipes sp.
ACAAACCTCTACATCGCAACCGATGATGGCTCGGAGGGTTTTCACGGCTTGGTTACTACCCTACTCGAAAAGTTAATCACCGAGGATGGCAAGCAGTATGACTGCTGTGTGGCTATTGGCCCGATGATTATGATGAAGTTTGTGACTCTGACTGCCAAGAAGTTCAACTTGCCGTGCATTGTATCGCTCAACGCATTGATGGTTGATGGTACGGGTATGTGTGGTGCGTGTCGTGTAACCATCGCAGGCAAGACCAAGTTTACCTGCGTGGATGGTCCAGAGTTCAACGCCTACGATGTCGATTTCGACGAGGCTATGCGTCGCCAGGGAATGTACCGCACACAGGAGCAGCGTGCTGTGGCTATTCAGCGTGAGCGTGAGGCGGGACACAAGTGTAATATAGGTTTGGATAAGTAAGATATGGCAAATAAGATACCTCGTGTAGTAGTACGAGAACAAGACCCAAAGGTGCGAGCAACCAATTTCGAGGAGGTTTGCTACGGCTATAATGTAGAGGAGGCCCAGTTGGAGGCTACTCGATGCCTCGATTGTAAGAATCCTCGTTGTGTTGCAGCCTGCCCAGTTGGTATTCAGATACCTCGCTTCATTGAGCGTTTGCGTGAGGGCGACACCAAGGGTGCAGCCGAGATTATCGGCCGTGACTCGTCGTTGCCAAGCATCTGTGGTCGTGTTTGTCCACAGGAGTCGCAGTGTGAGGGCTCGTGTATCCTCGGCATTAAGGGCGAAGCGGTTGCTATTGGTAAGTTGGAGCGCTTCGTGGGCGATTGGCAGTTGGAGAATGGTCGCCCTGCTGTGGAGATTGTCAAGAATGGCAAGAAGGTGGCTGTTGTAGGTAGTGGCCCTGCGGGATTGGCTTGTGCAAGCGACCTTGCGAAGATGGGCTACGAGGTTACTATTTTCGAGGCTCTCCACGAGGCGGGAGGCGTTTTGGTCTATGGTATTCCAGAGTTCCGTCTGCCGAAGGAGAAGGTTGTAAGAGCAGAGATTGAGAGCGTTAAGGCTCTTGGTGTCAATATAGAGTGCGATGTTGTTGTTGGTCGCACCATCACTATCGACGAGTTGCTCGACGAGGAGGGGTACGATGCTGTATTCGTTGGTTCGGGTGCAGGTCTGCCTCGCTTTATGGGCATCGATGGCGAGAATTTGAATGGTGTATTGTCGGCTAACGAGTTCCTTACTCGTGCCAACCTTATGCACGCATACGATGAGGCGTATGATACACCAATATATGTAGGTCGCAAGGTTGTAGTCGTAGGTGGTGGTAATGTTGCGATGGATGCAGTGCGTACCGCAAAGCGTTTGGGTGCAGATGCGACAATCGTATATCGTCGTAGCGAGAAGGAGTTGCCTGCTCGTGTCGAGGAGGTACACCACGCCAAGGAGGAGGGTATCGAGTTCAAGATGCTCACCAACCCTACCGCCATTTTGGGCGACGAGAAGGGCTGGGTGCGTGCTATAAACTGCGTGGAGATGGAGTTGGGCGAGCCTGATGAGAGTGGTCGTCGTTCTCCGCAGGTTGTCGAAGGCTCGGATTTCGAGATTGAGTGCGATGTTGTTGTTATGGCACTCGGAACATCTCCAAATCCACTTATCGCCTCGACTACCGATGCGCTCGAAACTACTCGTCGTGGCTGTATTGTGGCTGACGAGTGGGGACAGACCTCTCGCAAGGGTGTCTTTGCGGGTGGCGACACCGTAACTGGTGCTGCAACGGTTATCTTGGCTATGGGTGCAGGACGAAAGGCTGCTGCCGCTATTGACCGTTATGTGCGTGGCGTTGAAGAGTAAAATTAACTAACTAAATAAAATTACAAAAAAATGAAAAAATTTATTTCAATGTTGAGTTTCGCTGCTATCGTGGCATCGACTCTGTTTGTATCGTGTGAGAACAATCGAGATTTGGAGACTGTTCCTGCATTCCCAACCAAGCGTGATGCCTCTTATGTTCAGAACGACAAGGGCGTGTGGAGTTGGTCATTTGCTTCGGCTGATAAGTATGCTGCTGGTACAGAGTGGCTCGGCTTCGAGGTCTATCCTGATGACCCAACAAAGTCTTATCTTCTTGACTATCACTTCGCTACAAATTTGAGTTGGACTGCTACTGTCGAGGGCGAGGCGAAGGAGTACCTTGCATTCCGTGTTGGTAAGGATGGTTACGACGGCTACGAGGAGGAGAAATACTCGTATTTATCGACTGCAAGTGGCAAGCGTGGCGACAACAAGGTGGTATTGAAGGTTATCAAAACCCCTGCTTATGGCGAGGCGGATGTAGATTGCGAGTTGACTATCACAATGGAAG
>JAGCLL010000192.1 GCA_017647025.1 Alistipes sp.
GTTACGGGTGATGGTATCTCGTATGGTACATCGCTCAGCGATAATTCCCGTATCGGCGCAATCCATATTCAGGGCTGTGATATCTACAATACTCAGGATGTTACAGACGAAGGAACAATACGCATCAACTACTACGGAGTAGAAGGTGGCGGCACGAAGTTCCGAGACTTTGCCGTCTACGATGGCAAACTATCTCTGACTCCAATATTCAAAGTTGTAGGCAAGAGTGCTACGGCACAGGTGAATGGACTCTTCTCGGTAAATAGTGCAGGACGAGGCATCGACCTCTGCAATACCGCCTACACCAAAGATGATCCGAAGTTGCAGAATACACTCTCTTGGAAGGATAGTGCCGGAGCGGTGATTGCTACTGTGGGCTTTGATACAGCAGACAGCTATCGCTTTGTGGTTCGCAATGCGTTAGGCGATATTGTTATTGCCCCGCTCGGCTCGGTGGATATCATCGGTACGCTCAAAGTCAATGGCAAATCCGTTGCTGACACCTATGTTACTGTTACTACATACACCAGCGGTATGAATGGCAAAGTAGACAAGGTTGATGGCAAGCAGCTCTCTACTGAGGACTTTACTACCGAATACAAGCGAAAACTCGATGCTATCTCTACGGGTGGTATTACCGAAGGCGGCACAGGCTATGTAACATCGGGCGCCGTTGCCGAGGCGTTAAAAACAAAACTCTCCGCAGACCAGAATCTACGCGATGTGATGGATAAGGGAGCCGCAAGAACAGCCCTCGATGTCTACTCCAAACCCGAATCCAGGGAGGTATTCTTGCAGATCTCGGAGGGCTTGCAGGAGTTGGTACGCCTTACAGCCGATGAGGTCAACAACCTAACACCGGAGCAGGCACAAGCACTCAAGGCAGAGCGTCAGGCGGCTGTGCGTGCTACGCTCGATGCCGAGAAAGGTGGCACGGGCGAACAGAAGCTAACCAAAACCTCCAACCTCAGCGACCTTGCGGATAAGAGCAAGGCACGCCGAAACCTCGAAGTCTACTCTACAACGGAGATAGATAATATGATGGCCGGCAAGCTCGGCACCGACTCTGCATATCAGGGAATCATCTTCACCTCCGAGATGCGTGATAAGCTGAACAATATCGAGACCGGAGCCTTTGCCTATACTGATGCAGATGGCAAGTCGCACTCGCAGGTTGAAGGCTATGTCCTCACCTCTGCCATAGTCAAGGAGCTTAAGAAGAAGGCCAACTGGCTGCTTGATGGCTATAATTCAACCGAGATCGCAACCATAGCCAAGAACTTGGAGTTATATACCCGCACTGGTGCTGATGGCCGCTTTGCCCGTATGGAAAATCTCTTCCAGGACTACATCAACTACTTGGTGGCTCAAGGCAAGAGTTCTGCTCAGGCACAGGCTATCCTGCGTGAGAAGCTGAATCTGCTCTCCAAAGATGAGATTGTCAAGGATTACCTGCGTAAGGATGCCAAACTCACAGACCTTGTGTTGGGTAGCCCAGAAGCACAGCGTCAGGTATGCCGTACATTGGGTGCTGCCTTTGCCGAGGAGTACCAGCCACTGCTTATCGATACAGGTTGGATGCAGATGGAGAACAGCGGCCAGGGAACAGATACCCGCAACCTCTTTGTTCGTCAGATAGGCAGCATCGTATCTATCCAGGGCGAGATAAACACCGCCAAGCGTGATGGTAGCAACTGGGGAGGTGTCATTGCTATGATACCTAACAAGATTCAGCCACCGAAGTATAGTGTACGCTGTACGGCAGCCAACTGGAACGATGACCATAAGTACAACCGAGGCTCGTCGTTTACCATCTATGGCGGTCAGCGTAAGTTGCAACTCTATGAGCGAGGCTTCTACAATGTAGACTGTCAGTTAAACTTCACATACTTTGTATAATGGAAAAGAAAATCAATGTAATGAGCGACATCGAGAGTCGCCGTAGAATCTCCGAGAGGCGTATGCCCTCGGTAGTAGTAACCACAAAAGAGGATGTATCAGATGGACGAACAGAGACCCAAGAGGAGGCAGACACGCATAGTGCCGCACTCAAAGAGAAAAAAACGAGGACGAGGAAGGCCGAAGGGGACGCATAGGCGTTTTAAGTTCGAGGAGACGCGCATAGGCTTTATGCTCCGCTACGAGATGACGATGGTATATCACCTTCTCAGGCAGCTATGTGGCAAACAGTCTCCTTTTGAACCAGACTGGCGTGTCATCGACTCGGTGGCACGCGCCTCAAAGGACATTTCGTATAAGAAGCCCAAGTTCAAACGCTACCTAGACGAGTACCGAGAAAAGGGACTCTATTGCTCACGAGGCAGAGAACTCACGCCTAAGCGTAAAGCCTATTACGAGAGCATCCGCAAACATAAGAGCGAAGAGTATATCCGCATTAACCGCCGTATCATCAAGGCACGCCCGCGAGAAGGCGAAACTGGCGAAGAGTTGCTTGAAGAGGTTAAGAATATTATTAAAACGAAGGAGTAATAATCTGATTAGCAACAATATGCAAAACATCTAATTACATCTATTGTCATTTGAAAGATTATACATACCTTTGTACTCCGACCGCTCAAGGTCCTTCTATTTGTCAAATGAGTATCCACTCTTTTTAGGATACAGTCAGCGAGACTTTTCTCCCAATTTTTTCAGTTGATAAC
>JAGCLL010000193.1 GCA_017647025.1 Alistipes sp.
AAGGCCATTGCGAAAGGTGTAGGCAAGGATATCCGCAAAGACCAGCTGATACACCTTGCCAGTGAGCATACCCGCCTTGCCATTGCGAGTGCAATGAAGCACGGTGAGTATGAGATTTCCCCGCCACACACGGCACAAATCCCCAAGGATAATGGTGAGTTCCGCACCGTCTATGTGAACGAGCCTATCGACCGCATCATCCTCAGTATCGCTAACGACCTGCTGTTTGACCTTATGCCCGAGATGGTGCACCCGGCGTGCAAATCCTATCAGACGGGCATCGGCTGTGGTAAGGTAGTTAAGGAGGTGAGCAGTCGTATTGCCTACAATTCAACAATTGACACGCTCGGCTGGAAGGCAGACCTCAGCAAGTACTTCGACAGCGTGCCTCTGATGTTTATCGATGAGGCGTTCGATAAGGTCGAGGCAAAGCACGGACACTCCGTAATCATCGATGTTCTCCGCAAGTACTATCACAATGACCTCTACTTTGATGAGGATAACAAGCTACAACGCAAGTTCCAATCACTCAAACAGGGCTGTGCCGTGGCGAGCTGGCTTGCCGATGTATTGCTCTATGACCTTGATGCGGAGCTTACCGCTCTGGGTGAGTTCTACACTCGCTACTCGGACGATATGCTCTACATCGGGGAGAAGTACGAGCAGGCAATGACCATCTTGGAAAACCGCCTCGCCGAGAAGTCTATGCATCTCAATCCGAAGAAGGTTGAGTATCTGACATCAGACAGGTGGTTCAAATTCCTCGGCTATAGCATCAAAGGGGCAAGCATCTCTCTATCGCAGAGTCGCATCAAGACCTTCCAAAGAGAGATTGAACGCCGCACAATCCGCAACCCCCGAACATCACTACACAAGGCTATCAACTCGGTTAATCGCTATCTATACAAGGGTGATGGCGAGCATAGCTGGGCTACTCAGATACTGCCCGTGTGCAATGTTCGCTCAGACATCGACGAACTCAACAAGTTTGTTATGGACTGCCTGCGTGCCGTGAAGACGGGTAAGCGCAAGGTTGGCGGTCTTGGATATGTCCGCAACAAGAGTGATGGCTGCATCGTGCGTGGCCGAGGTCGCAATGTCAAGACAAACCGTGAGAAGATGCCCGGAGAGATTGATGGCTATATGACCATAGGTTGTATGCAGAAAGCACTGCTCACCAGCCGTGCAGTATATAACACGCTGGTAGCATCATTATAACACAAGTCGAACACACGACAAGCGAATGAAGAGCAACAATTCAATAATACAGGTATACAGCCAGAAGTAAGATATATTCACCTGGTTATCCCCAGGTGAATCCATGTAACTTCTGGCACCACCTGTATTTATCAATCAAGTAAAGCAATGTGTCGGTTGCCTGACATTCGCCACGCCGAAGCACATCGGTAAAGATTCAAGGAGCAGACATTTACATCCCGCGTGCTAACCCAGCTCCGCCGAGTCTTGAAGGAGGCAGATTGACCTCCTTCGAGACTCCTCCGAGCTGGCTACACGCTGGATAGATCGAAAGGATAAAGTTATGTGCCACTGCTATAAGAATCTGCCCGGCATAGGGAGCGTATCGAGGGAGAGGGTTCATTGTCCCGTCCTAAATAAGCCTCCGCTGCGGCGTCGTAATCCCGATTGTTATACGACGCCGCTGCTTAGGCTTCCCCAGACGGGAGACATCACAAACATAGAGGTATATGCCACCTCTTCACCGTTACGCATCGCCTCGCACAAGGTTTATGGTCGAGGTCAGGAATTTACTGAGCAGCCCTCGCAGTCTGATGGAACCTTAGTCATCTCCTGCGATTACGATAGATGACTTAGGGTCCATCAGATTCAGTGCTGCTTACATCAGATTGATAAAGATATGTGCCGCCCTGACAAGACCATAAGGTAACGCAACCAAAACTGCACAAGGAGCCTCGTTTAACAATACAGTCTCTTACTTCGATCCTGACACCTGCAGATTGTCAGGTCTCAGGATCGAGAATCCACTGTATTTATCAGACCTATAAAGCGATGCGTCATAGGCTCAGAGTGCTAAACACGAAAACAAGTAAGCAAATGAATAACATCTACCACGAGTCCGTCCAAGCCGTTAAGGACGGAGCAAAATTCAGGGTTGACCTCGAAAGGAGAAACCTTACGATTGACGGCAAGAAGATTATCACTAACGGAGAGTACGAGGGCGAGTTGGGAATGTCGTTGGCAATGCTTGACGACTTCCTTTATACCGTGGAACGCCTCTATACCTTCTACAAGCACTCTGTGCCCTCGGAGCGCAGCGAGAGCAAGTCCCGCCAATACTTCCGAGCATTGCCCGAGCGAGAACTCTCGGACGAGGATATGCTCTACGGCAAGCGTCGAGACCCCGCACAGATTGAGCTTGAACTCTACATCCTCTGCCAGGTGCTGCTCGGAATAGAGTGGAACGAGGAGCGTATGGGCAAATGGTTCTGGCAAAGCAAGGAGGACAAAGACCTCGTAATTCTCAAACAATGGATTCAACCGGGAAATAATCCCACAAACAACAAATAAATTATGAGCAAAAAGAATGAGACAAAAGTTCTCTGCCCCGAGTGTGGTGCAGAGTTGGCAATCGCAGACAAGACTATTACTACGGTTGCTACGGTGATTGGTAAAGATGCCGGTATCGGTGTTGTGTATGCTGAGGTCGTTGGCAAGGAGGTTAAGCCTGCAAAGAAACTGCCCAAGACCGCCAAGGAACGCATCGAGGCGTTGCGTGATGTAGGCGTAGATGTAAGCCACCTCTTTGCTATGCAGGGTGCCAATGGCGGTGAGTGCGTAGCATCAAACAAGGACGGCAAGTTGGTTGTCCTCGATGATAACGACCCGCTCTTCGAGCTTATCATCAAGCAGGGCACGGTGCCTAATCCTCGATTGTTCCGCCGTTGGGTTATGGCACAGATGTTCCATATGATGACCGCCCTCGACTATCGCACCAAGCAGCCTATGGGTGTTACCGCTATGATTCACCGTATGGGCTACGAGTATCAGTGGAAGATGCTCCTCGACGAGCTCTACGCACAGATGAAGATGGAGCACCGAGATCCTGAGAACTTCACAGACCGCAACCGCTGGTTCAACGCCGAGGTAGCGACCAAGATGGCAAGCGAGTATATCGGACTCCTCAAGAAGCGTGTCGATATGATTAAGGTACGCAAGTGCAAGGGTGTCCCTTATAAGCGTATCGCCGGCAAGAACATCTTCGTATCTGACCTCTACAGTAAACTCTATCGCCCGTTGGAGAGTGCTATGTACGCTATCCGTCGTGCCAAGGGTGCTGCAAAACTCTACGAGGCTGTGGCAGAGTTCAACTCGCTGCGCCTCAAGATGCACTGGCAGACACCGCAGTGCAGTGCGTGGATTGATGCCTACAAGGGTTCGGGTGCCTTCTTCACGATGCAGAACCTTATCCGCTTCCACGGCTGTGTGGCATACGATGATGCAGGCAAGCGTCTGGACAAGTACCAGTCGTTGGCGTTCATCACCACCAAGGCCAAGATGTACCGCAACGGCGATGGCTGGCGACTCTTGGCTGTATTGAAGAAAATGCTCGAAGATAACGGCATTGACCTCAAGCGCAAGATGGCCGAGTGGCGTAAGAAGTAGCCAGGCACGATTGGCAAGCAGGTATTGATGGGCTGACATATTTAGCACGGCCTTGTTCAAGCGACCCGCGAACCGGTATATCAACCGGTTCGCGCGTTCATCACAAGGAGTTACATCTACTGATTAGAGTAATGCCCCCTGTCGGCAATCATACCACCAACTTTTGGCAACCTCGATATGAAGGGCCATCACATTTACTACCGTCCTGCGGATACGATGCCCTCCCAGCTTGATTAGCTGTTGGGCATCCTTCCGTATGACGCTTACATCAAACAATTAGAGTAATGCCCCCGAATGGCATTCATATCTTTCAACAAAAAACTACAACTATGAGCAAGAAACAACTACGACGCAGAGCATATCTGCTCTCAAAAGTACGCGAGCAAGGTATCCGTTGCAAGACACACGCAAAGACCATCTTCTGTCCTTATGGTGAGGACCCTGTAAAGATGCCCTATGTAGGCAACCTCATCAGCGAGTTCCAGTTCTGTGTACAATTTGAGATGGTAGCATAATGGAGAGAGGTGCAATAGCAACGCTCAAAGTACCATACTTGGGCTATCGCCGCATAGAACTTATCGAGCCCTACGGTAATCAGTGGCTCGTGAGGATCTGCGAGAGTGGAAAGGAGATTACCGTCTATGAAGACGAGTTTGAGTTAGACTAAAAAATCAGAATCATTATGGCAATAGGAATTATTCAGGCTATATGTGGTGGCTGTTCGTGCGATGAGCAGCAGGCACGAGAGTACCTCGATGATGAACTCAGGTATCTGCGTGAACTACGCGAGGTAAACGATATGCAGCATAGCGACATTGAGTTGGCTTGCTCAAACCTCGGCATCGAAACCGACTATGAGGAGTATTTCATTCAGGCATTGGCCGTATAGAAAGGAGGATATTATGCACGCAGCAGAAGAATATTTACGCAATACAGCAAACCCGCCATCACTCCATGTACAGATTGGCGGCAAGCGTCGCAGGCTCTTTATCAACCGCGACCAGAATCAGATAGGCATCGTTGCCCCGAATAAGAGAAAATGTGGTTATCTCTTCACGGATTGGGATAGCATCGAAAGGGTGCTTTATCCATCAGACCACGCTCCCAAGAGTGCCGAGGAGGCTAACCGTCAGATGGTGTTGAAGTATCAGCGACTGGCAAGCAAGGCGACATTCACTGGTC
>JAGCLL010000194.1 GCA_017647025.1 Alistipes sp.
CATTGTACTCAAATAGTGGCGTATCACTACTATCTGTATTCCAATTGTGGTGCATACCTGCCAAAACGATACAATCGTAGAGCATTCTATCTGCCGCCATAAGCCACTGCTTATCCTCCGATTTGAAGAGAGCAAGCCAGTACCCCAAACCTCTATTAGCCGAATTATCCGCCTCATATATCGCAGAATACAAAAGAGTTATATAGATATCTCCTTCTGCATTTTCACCCCTTCTCTCTTTATCGAGCAACTGCTCAAGACAGTCTTCAGGTTTTTTTATAACATTCCAAAGACTCCAAGGTCTTTCCCAAGGCACCAACCCTTCAAGAGCCAAATCTACAAGCCACTCTCCCTCACCATTCTTCATCACGCAGAATGTCTCTATTTCGTGGACATTGTCCATCATAATGTGTTTGTATGAGTAGATAGTCGTCTGCGCCATCTTCTTGCTCAACTGGACAATAGTGTCGTTGCAGAGATCCTCCTCCGACATATGGTCATATTCCCAGCGTAGCTCCATTTCATCCTCATTACATCTAACATCAAAGCCCTGCTGCTTAATAAATGGAATGTTGGCCACCAACTCACCAAAGTTCTCCTTTTCGCAATGAATGCAAACAAACCAAGGCTCTACATCAACCAAAACGCCATCCTTCGATATCATCTCCCACTGGATGCACGGACCATCGCCCGTCCCTCGAAACGTTAGTTTCATATCGGGGAAATGTGCAACGACCTCCTTAATCATCTCCTCAGCGAGCTTTACTTTGTCGCTATCTATATCTTCATAACGAAATCCCCAGTCATAGAATTCCAAACCACTACAATACTCTTCCGAATACAACTCAAGATTATATCGCTTGTTTAGTTCCTTTGCATATTCGTTAATTTTAGCTGTTTCGTCGGCACTATTAGCACGTAACGACAAACTCCAAAGCACACTCATAATTCTCCGTTGTTAATCTATATTCTTTCGTAGATACAAAAATACGCCAATTGTTATTATAAACGCTACTATGGCAACAAGTAAGTCAGAACTTATATATTCGTAGAAACCAGGTATTAGCTCTGCTGCCACAAAGACCGCAACCGAAAACAGTATTATAACAGCAGTCATTATCGCTGCAGTATTGTTTATTTTCTGTTCTTCCTCCTCACTTTCGTACTCCTCATGCAAACCTAATCGACGTGGTAGGTAGAACATCAATAGTTCTATGATTAGATATACAACCATAAATATAGCAAAGAAGATGAGCGGCACCAATACACCTTCGACACCCATCTGCGACTCTAACACAGCAAGAGCATCAGGCTTAAGTCCTATTAGAAGGTAGATGCCAATACCGAGTACAGCCGACGAAACCGTATTAAATAGTAGGCGTCTGCGAACAAACTTTTTAGGCTCTTTCTTGCCTTTATATGGCGATGCGATATCTTTTACCAGGCTGGGAAAACACAGTACAAGGCTGATGATAAATGTTACATACATTGCCTTGTTGCTCAAATTGCCATACTTAAAGTCAAAATATCCAGCAACCAAGCAGATAACTGTGAATATTACAAACAAAATCGCTCTAATTATTCTCCAAATTTTCATAGTTGGTATTTTTTTTATTGTAAAAGTATTTTCCCTCGTCATCGTGGAGTTCGCAGTCCAGCACCTCACCATCCTCGTAATATTCGGTGAGGGAGTAGAAGTTGTCGTAACCCACGAAGAAGCACAACAACTCCGCAACCAAAGAGTTTGCGTCTGTGCGCTCCTCGATGCGTAGCACGCCGTCGGAGTAGTCAAACTCAATCTGCGTATTGAAGCCCAAAGCGTTCTGACTATTCGCAAAGTGCGACTCCTTGAAAATGTTGAATACTCGCTCGGCATTGTCGCCATCAACCACAAATTGCGAGCGTGTCGAACAATTAGGTTTTGCAGTCAATGGCTCAACCAATTCGCCCTTATTGTTGATGACACCACGCTCTCGGTCTATGCACACCTCGGCAACGCCATCTTTGAAAAAGCCGATGGAGTCGTACTTGATAGGGGTAAGTTCGTTGCCCTTGGTGTCGATAAGACCCTCCTTATATATGTTTGAGGCAGGCCCAAAACCACCCATAACGACAATCGCCACTCCATCTACCGCCTGACGCACGTGTGCATAGCGTGAAGGTATGGTTGTGATAACGCCCTCGCTATCCATAAAGCGCCATCTGCCACAATCGACGAGCGAGCGTAGGCGCAGAAGGCCGTCGCTATTCTCCAGCCACGCAATCGTAACCTCGTGAGGCTCCTCCAACCCAAGGAGCGCCTCACGCTGTTTGTCGGTGAGTTTCTTGATGTTCTTTGTTCTTATGGTTTGACATCCAACGAGCGAGAACATACTCCCAAACTCGGCATAGATACCCTCTCCAATATTATTGTCCATAGTTATTTCTTTGTCTTCTTCTCGGGTGCGAGCTCTACGATTTTGTCGTGCAACTCCTCGGGCAGACGCTGCTTGTAGAAGTCTGCCTTTACGACAGGAACATTGATTGCGGTGAGCACCAAATAGGTACCATTTCTATCATAGAAGAATGTAGATTTACTAATCCACACTAGCGACTCGGGAAGGGTAATACTTGTCAGTGAGGCACAACCAATGAAAGTGTTTTCTCCAATCTCAGTTACCAAATTGGGTATTGTAATACTCTCGAGCGAGGTGCAGCCTTCGAAAGCACTTTTTCCAATCCGCTTTACCGACTCGGGGATTGTGATACTCTCAAGCGAGGTACAACCCCGGAAAGCACCATCTCCAATATATGTTACCGAATTGGGTATTGCAAGTGTTTCAAGCGAGGTACAAGCACGGAAAGCATCACCTCCAATATGTGTTACCGAATTGGGTATTGCGATACTCTTAAGCGAGGTGCAACCCTCGAAAGCGCCCAATACAAGTTCAGTTACCGAATTGGGTATTGCAATACTTTCAAGCGAGGTGCAGCCTTCGAAAGCGTACGCACTAATCTCTGTTACCGAATTGGGAATCGTGATATTCTTCAGCGAGACACATCCTCTAAATGCACTCGCTGAAATCTCTGTTGTTGATTCGAGCATTCTAATACTCTCGAGCGAAGTACAACCCCGGAAAGCAGAATGTCCAATCTTCTTAACTTTTGGCAAAACAATACTCTCAAGCGAAGTGCAGTTCACGAAAGCATTATTGTCAATCTCCTTTACAGACACAGGAACAGAGATACTCTTAAGCGAGGTGCAGCCTTCGAAAGCCTCATATCCAATTTTCTTTACACCTTTTGACATCACAACATCCTCAAGTGAGGTACAACGAGCGAA
>JAGCLL010000195.1 GCA_017647025.1 Alistipes sp.
AGGAGTCTCAAAGTGCGGAGCCTTCTTGAGTTTGAGTTTGTAGGCCATATTCTCACACTCTATTTCAAGATTGCTCTCCGAGTTGTAGCCAGTAATGTAGCCATCAAACATATTCTTCAAGATACCGTTGTAGCCAAGTTTTATATTCACGCGCTGACCGACCTTGAAGGTGGTGGTATCAACAAGTCGCTGCGTTGTCTGCTTCTCGATGATAACGCCATCCTCCATAATCTCGGTGGTAAATATCGAGGCATCCTTACCTTCGGTTGTCACCGTGCCGATGATGGTTGAGCGACATACAGAGCCCTTCGGGAGGGTTATTTTTGCCGTCCCGATAAGCTTCTTGTATGTCTCGTTTATCTCGATACTCTGCACCTCGGTAATCTCAATGGCATCCTTAATCTCCATAGGATTTGAGGGGTTGGCATCGCCAATGGTAATCTTGCAACAAAGAACATCCATCATAACCACGCAAACTTTAAGAGCGATGTAGGGTCTATAACCTCCGCACCGAATTTCACCCACTTAATCCACTTGTTGGTATGCTTGATAGCAGTATCTACAACCTCTGCCTCGGCAATCTTGAGCTCTACCGCCTCCGAAGGCTCTACCGCCACACAGTTGAGCGTATAGGGCTGAACATTTCGGCAATCGGTATGCGGAAATGAGTAGCCCTGAATAATCAGTCGAGAGATGTTGAATTGGCGGAGTACGGTATTGTCGCACTCCACGACACCCTTGTACTGCACCAACTTGATAAACTTGGATATCTCTGCCTCGGGATAGACATCGGGATACTTCGAGGTAATCTTACCATTGATAGTAATCTCCATATCGCCACCCGAGATAAACTCCTTGCGGGTGTAGTCACGACCCTGCACCTGTGTAAGCAAGATATTGTTCTTGCTCGACACGCTGACATGAGGTCCAAGATCCACAAAGGTTACAATGCCATATTTAGTGTTAGGCTCAACCTTGCACTCCTTGTTATCGTAATACTTTCCCTCCTTGGATATGGATAGTTCGAGGTAATCTTGCACCGTTCTACCAACGATAGTATCGGTGTAGTTCTTCTTCTGGGCTACCGCCTGCTGCTCACTGATAAGCTTGTAGTATTGTCCGGTCTTGTTTGCAAGGCTCGACTGCGACTGCGTCTCGAGGTACTTATCTCTGACACGCTGCTCCCAGTATTGCAGGTAGCGAGGATATGAACGCAACAGTCCATATGCAGTCTGTGATCCAATCTGTATGGCGGCACGCTTCAGTAGATCGTGGTGTTTGGAAAAGTAATGTACCTGACCTTCCGAGAGCTCCGCCAATCCCATACCGATAGCCTGGCGGGTGGCATTACTGATATATCCCATCCAGTTATCACCGCCAAGAATACCTCCGCTGAGGAGCGTGGAGGCAACCATTTTTAGTATTCGCGACATAGTTGTTATGCATTCCACGAGGCATCAAAGTCGTGAACCACATCGATGAGTGCCTGCGCTAATTGTTGTTTTAAGTTTTGTACTTCCTCGGTCTGTCCCTCCTTGCTCTTCATAAGGTCAATGGTAGAGACGCTGAGAAGGCTCTCAATATTTACTATCACCTGTTTTGGTGCAGCAGAGGATAGCCTGCCTGTTCCTGAATAGTTACCACCGGCACCTCCATCATCCGGGCCCTCATCATATAGATGCTGGTTGGTGATAGGATTGCTATCAAATGGTCGCATATCGTTAGACTCTGGCTCGTTGCTGTACATATCCGGAGTGAAGCCTGCTACTCGCAAGATATTTTCTGCAGCCTCTGCCGAACCACCGAAGGTCTGTCGAAGTGCAGCGAAGAACTTTACAAGAGAGGTGTGAGCTAACTTGCGATTGGCAAGATTCTCGACACGCTCCTCATCCGTAGCATTCTTACCCAATACCTTCTGCACCCAACGACCATTCTCATCCATTGAGAATCCCCAGGCTGCGAGTTGGTTGAAGTCGTAACCACCGCTACGCATCAACTCCTGTGCTTTGGCGGCACTCGAGATAGCATTACGATATGTTGTGGCTGCTCGTACAATCTCAGGAACGGTGTTCTCGTTCATGTACTTGGCGTAGTCGTAGGTCTGTGCAGCCACAGCCTCATTTTTCTCGCCTATATTAGGAATATATACCGCCTTGCCATTGACCATACTGAATAGTGAACGGTCAAGGTCTGCATCCGAATAGCCGAATCGTTGCTGTATGGTGCGGATAAAGGCATCCATCTCCAATACTGTTCCCAACTGACCGAACTCTGCGTAGGCTGCATCAATCTTTGATTGGCTGTCTCGCTTGGCAAGGGTGATAAGAGCATTACGAATATCATCCTGACGAGCATCGTTAGTAGAATAGCCCGGGTCGTGATAATATCCGCTCTTTGCCGCTCTTGACATTGCCGCACCTTCTGCCAGTGTCGATATCCACCAGTTTCGAGTAAAAGCTCCAATCTTCTGTCCTGATGCTTCCTCGATAGACTTACCCGATACGACCTCTTCAACGGCTCGTTTGGTCTTGATTGCCATATTGTAGGTCTCGCTAAGCGAAGAGTGAAGAGCCTCGATAGATGGATAACGATACTTCTTGTTAGCCTCTATCTCCTCCAGGACAGCATCCTTTGCCTCTTTAACCTTCCAAGTCTTATCGGCAAGCCAGCCCATAGCGCCGACTACGGCAGCAATACCTGCTGTGGCGGCTACTGCACC
>JAGCLL010000196.1 GCA_017647025.1 Alistipes sp.
ACTCGAACTTGCCGTGGAAGTTCATACCACCGGCGAAGATGTGAGGGCAAGGCAAGCCCATAAACGAGAGGCGTGCGCCATCGGTACCACCACGAATTGGGCGTACGATAGGCGTTACATCGGCCTCGACCATAGCCTCCTTCGCCAATTCGATAACCTGCGGATGTGGCTCGACCATCTTACGCATATTGTAGTACTGGTCCTTGATGGTGAGGGTGAGTGCGCCGCCATACTTCTTGTTGAGCATACCCACGCAGTCCCACATCCAAACCTTCTTCGCCTCGAACTTCTCGGCATCGTGATCACGAATGATGTATGAGATTGAAGCCTCCTCGACAGTGCCGTTAAAGCCTACGCAGTGGTAGAAACCCTCGTAACCCTCGGTGTACTCTGGTCGCTCCGTTGCAGGAATCATCGAGTCCAACTCGCAAGCCACCCCGATAGCGTTAATCATCTTGTTCTTGGCGTATCCAGGGTGAACATTTCGTCCCTGAATAGCGATTTTTGCCGATGCGGCGTTGAAGTTCTCGTACTCCAACTCACCCTCGTAACCTCCGTCCATAGTGTAGGCGAAGTCTGCTCCGAAAGCCTTTACATCGAAGAAATCTACGCCACGACCAATCTCCTCATCTGGGGTAAAGCCGATGCGAATTTTGCCGTGCTCCACCTCGGGGTGAGCCATAAGGTACTCCGCAGCGGTCATAATCTCCGCTACGCCAGCCTTATCGTCTGCTCCGAGCAGTGTTGTGCCGTCAGTGTGAATAAGGGTGTGACCAACAAAACGGCTCAACTCTGGAAACTCCGAAACCTTCATCGTGAGCGATGGGTTCAATACGATATCCTTACCGTCGTACTCCTCGATGATGCGAGGGCGGACATTTGCGCCACTCATATCGGGCGAAGTATCAACATGGGCGAGGAAGCCGATTACAGGGGCATTCTCCTTGCCTTTGGTTGCAGGAATAGTACCCATTGCATAACCATACTTGTCGATGCTGACATCCTCCAAGCCGAGAGCCTTCATCTCCTTGACCAAGAGGTTTAACAAATCCCACTCCTTTGCTGACGAAGGGAATGTTTCGCTATTCTCGTCTGATTGCGTATCTATCGCAACATACTTCAAAAATCTATCTTTTAACTCCACGATAAGTTATTTTTAGGGTTGAACACCTCTTACTACAATGTGATTTTTGCAACACGCTTCTCGTGACGACCACCCTCAAACTCGGTTGAAAGCCACTTGTCGAGAATTGCCACAGCCTCCTCGTTCGAGATGAAACGAGCAGGCAATACCAATACATTGCTGTCGTTGTGTAGGCGTGTTAGTTCAGCAATCTCTGGCAACCAAACCAACGAAGCACGAACTTGTGCATGCTTGTTCAAGGTGATAGCCATACCCTCGCCTGAGCCGCAAATGCCTACTGCTCGTGGGAACTCGCCCTTTTCGAGAGCCTCAGCCATAGGGTGGGCGTAATCTGGGTAGTCGCAACTCTCCTCTGAGTGGCAACCAAAATCAAATACCTCGAAACCCTTTGCCGAGAGGTAACCTGTCAAAAACTCCTTCAACTCATAGCCTGCGTGGTCGCTAGCGATACCAATTTTGTTCATATTCTTTGTTGTTTTAATGATTTGTTCAATTAAGTATCACAAATATACAAATATATTTGTATTTTTGTGGCGCAATGAAGATATTTTTAATAATTATAGGGTGTATATCGTTTGGATTGGGGGTTGCAGGCATATTTTTGCCTATGCTACCTACCACACCATTGTTGCTTCTATCGGCTGCTCTGTGGGTTAAGGCTTCGCCAAAGTTGTACGAGTGGTTGATTAATCATAAGGTTTTTGGTGAGTATATACGCAACTTCCGCCAACATCGTGCCATTCCCCTTCGTGCGAAAATTATATCAGTAACCACCGTATGGCTCACCATAGGCTACTGCATCTTTGCGGTGGTGGATAAGTGGTGGTGGGCACAGGTGCTTATGGCTCTACTCGCCACTGCTATTTCGTGGCATATCCTCTCATTCGCAACACTCAAAAAAAAGAGTTGAGAACCGAAACTCTCAACTCTTGTTGTTTTACTACTCATTTATCTTGGTATCAACCGCACCTGCGTAGATGCCCAAGTATACCTTGCGAGCAGTTTTGAGATCCAATCCATACTCCAAGAATCGAGCCTCGGCGTAAGCCATACGCCCCTTGAACTTCTTAACCGCTGCTGGTGTGTAGTGGTCGGCATATTGCTTGCTGCGATGCAAGAGGTCGTGGGCTATGTAGTTGGTGTCGTGCAACTTGTAGTTCTTGTATATACGGTTGTCGATAATCTCCTTCAATCGCTTGTACGCCTCTGCCTTTGGTAATGCTCCGCACTCCTCCAACTCATGACGAGTGATAGGCTCGCAGATGGTGATATTTACATCGCCCTTTGGCATACGAATGCCATAGAGAATGCTGTTTTCGTCCTCGTGTTCGCTCTTGCGGTATGTGCCACCCGTCAACTGCACGGTTGTTTCGATAGCCTTCTTGATGTCGCAAGGCTCGTACTGGTACGAGATGGCGATAGGGGCGATATTCAACTCACTGAAATTCTCCACAAAGTCATTTGGACCGCTCAAACTAACCATCTTCAACACACCTTGGTCGGTAGCGTCAATACCATCTTTGGTGCGACCATTGCGCTGTGCAATCCACATAGATTTGCCCTGCGAGATATACCAACGGATATACTCGGCGAGGTGCATTGAGTTCTGCAAGAACTCTCGTGGCGAAATCTCGTCGGTTTTGCGGATTACACGCACTGCACGGTTGATGCGACAGATGTCTATCACAAACTGTGAACGCAACAAGTTGTCGCCCAAGGTTGTTGCGGTGGTAGGCAATCCGTTTGTGAAGAGTGCATACTGCAACAAGAATGAGTCGAGCGTGATGTCACGGTGGTTAGATATATATAGGTAGCCTTTCTCCTTCTCTACTCGCTCGATGCCAGTGGCGGTGAAGGTGTCAATGGTTGCCTCTATGATACGCTGTATGATGCTTATCATCACTCGCTGTTGCATCTCGTCTACGGTCTTGCAGGTGCGCACAACCTCTCGGATACGCTCCATATCTGCATCTGGAAAGGCGAAATTTACAGCAGGTATAAAGAATGGATCATTTACAATTCGCTCCAAGGCGGCGGGAATTTCGTCGTCATTGTATGGGCGAATGTCGCTATACAAATCTTCTTTCATAACTCCTATTTAGAGATATTAGTTTTCACAAAGATAAGTAAAATTTCCTTATCTGGCAAATTTAGTCGCTTTTATACTACAAACCACTCTTTACAAATGCGATGTTTCCCTTCTGTTTGTCGGCTCTTCCGAACCTATCTTCGGTGAAGGTGAGATAGACTCCGTCGCCATATTCGTTCAAGCAAAAGTACTGCATACTATAAGGTGCTTCATAGTCCCAGTGGTCGATAATTTTACCCTCTCTGCTCACTTCGGCAAGGCGAATACGACTGCGGTATATCTCCTCGCCTTTGTCGTTCGATAGGAGTGGCAAAATGTTATACATCGCATATATCTTGCCCTTGTAGACTATCATTTCGGGGCGAGAGCCATCATCTCCAACCTGATGAGGTGTAGTGAGGCAATCGCCTGAGAGTGAGTAACAACCGAGAAATGCTCCTCGCCTTGGAGAGCGTGAGCGACCTATTAAATAGAGGCGTTCATCGTCTATCGCAATCGAAGCCTCGGTGCAACCGTACTCAAACTCTGGGCACACAAATGCCACTTCATAATCTATGCCATTTTTGGTGCGGATAATGGCTGGTTTAGCCTCTTTGCAGTACCAATTACACAACACATTGTACCACCACTCGCCGTGTCGGATAAACTTCTTGTCGATAAGTGGGCGTTCATAGTTCTCGAACTCGACAACGCCTTGTTGCTCGTAGAAGTGTCGCAGTGCCGAGGCTTTGAGAGGCACGGTAAGAGTGCCATTTTCGGTGGGGTAGGTGAGCGTGCAACGCATCATCTTGTCGAGTGGAGTACCACTCGTGCGGTTGATGTCGAATGCAGCCAAACACGACTCTCCTCCCTCGAATGCCTGAATAATGCAACGCATTGCTCCGTCGCCATCGAAGAGTACAGGGTCATAGGCGGCGTAGTCGCCTTGTGTGAAGTCGCCAAGCCTATCTCCCGCCTTGAATAGGCGAGTGTGGGTTATCTGCGGAGTCTGCCAATCTGCGATATTGAAGCGGCTCAAAACAATCTCAATAGTGGTATTCACTGGGTCCTCGACATTGCCCATCAGGTCACGATAGTAGGCGCACCACACCTCGCCCTCGTTTGTTATAATGGTTGAGGCGCAGTGCGACATCAAGTTCTCTGGCTCGGAGATAAGTGTTGCATTGCTTGCGTCAATAGGGCAATGCACACCTCTTCCGCACGCCATAGCACCAAGTGCTACAACTATTAAGAGTAACTTTCTGAGAGTCATCTGTTATTCCTCTTTTTTAGCCATTAAAGTGTGAACGGTGAAGTAGATTGCCAAAGCGATATACATTGCCAATGCTAACCACTCAGCCGACGATGAGGCTGCCCATTCGGTCATATAGTAATCTACGCCCACGAACTTCAAAACGGCTGCCACAACACCCATCAACGCACCACCGGCAATAAAGCCCGATGCGAGGAGTGTACCTCTATCGAAACGAGCCTTGTTCAAAGCCTCGTCCTTTGAGCGATTCGATACAAACCAAGCGATTGCACCTCCCACTACAAGCGGAGCATTCAACGACATAGGGATGAACATACCGAGCGAGAATGCCAAAGCAGGTACGCCTATCCAATTCAATACGAGTGCCAACACTGCACCGGCAAAGTAGAGAATCCAAGGTGTCTCGCCACCCTTCATCAAAGGCTCAATTACTGCCGCCATAGCATTAGCCTGCGGAGCAGTCAAGGCGTTCTCACCTACGAAGCCGTAGGTCTTGTTCAGAATAATCATCACACCCGCTACGGTTGCTGCCGAGACGAATGTTCCGAGGAACTTCCACTTCTCTTGTGTGCGTGGGGTAGTACCGAGCCAATAGCCGATTTTGAGGTCGGTGATAAAGCCTCCTGCCATAGACAATGCGGTGCAGACCACACCTCCGATAATCAACGCTGCGGTCATTCCCTTTTCGCCCTCCAAGCCAATCGAAACGAGTACGAGCGACGAGAGAATCAAGGTCATAAGTGTCATTCCCGACACAGGGTTTGTTCCCACGATAGCGATTGCATTAGCCGCTACGGTGGTGAACAAGAATGCGATAACAAAGACAATCAACAACGCAATTATCGTGTGGAACCAGTTACCCAAAACTCCGAATTGGAAGAATACGACAGTCGAAACCAATACTGCGATAATCACCGAGAGGACAACCTTCATCGAAATATCGCGTTGTGTGCGCTCAACCACTGCGCCATCGCCCTTCTTGCCACCCAACTCCTTGACTGCCAAGCCTACCGCCTGCTTGATGATACCTGCCTGCTTGATGATACCAATCAAACCTGCCATTGCGATACCGCCAATGCCGATAGGGCGACCATACGCCTGGAACAACTGCATTGCGCTCATCTCTGCCGCCTCTGCCGATGCGTAGCCTATGAGTGGCACAATCACAAACCACACAAGGCACGAGCCTGCGGTGATGATTACGGCATACTTCAAGCCGATGATGTAGCCCAAACCGAGCAGGGTTGCTCCCGTATTCATCGAGAACTCGACCTTGAAATTATCCGCTACGGCAACACCCCAAGCGGTCATCTTGGTGGAGATGTTCTCCGCCCAAGCGCCAAATGATGATACTGCAAAGTCGTACAATCCTCCGAGCAAACCTGCTACTGCGAGCAACTTGGTCTGCTTACCGCCCTTCTCGCCCGAAACGAGTACCTCGGTGGTAGCAGTAGCCTCTGGGAATGGGTACTTGCCGTGCATATCCTTAACGAAGTATTTGCGGAATGGCACGAGCAGTACAATACCCAACACTCCTCCCAACAACGACGAGAGGAATACCTGATAGAACTGCGCCTCCAAGCCGAGAATGTAGAGTGCAGGGAGTGTGAAGATTGCTCCCGCAACGATTACACCCGACGATGCACCGATAGACTGGATGATGACATTCTCGCCGAGCATACTGCGGTTTTTGCCACGCAACGAGCCGAAACCTGCCGCAAGGATTGCGATAGGGATTGCCGCCTCGAAGACCTGTCCCACCTTCAATCCGAGGAAGGCTGCTGCTGCCGAGAAGATAATCGCCATAACGACACCCATAGTTACCGAGTATGGCGTAGCCTCGGCTGGGGTACTCTGTGCCGACATTATCGGCTGATACTCCTCTCCTGCCTTCAATTCACGATAGGCATTCTCGGGGAGTGAAATGTTCTTCTTCTGTTCCATATTTTTTGCTATTAGCCATTAGCCATTAGCCATTGGCTTTTGTTAAATTCTCAACTCTCAACTCTCAACTCTTGTTACAGCGCCTCCGTCAATCGCTCCAATGCTATTCCTCGTGAGCCTTTCAGGAGTATCAATGCCCCCTCTATTGGCTCGTTGTCGAGTGCGACCTTCGCTTCGGTTGTTGTAGGGTAGAGTGTGTAGTCGGCTTGCAACTCCTCGCCAACTGCCTCAAATGCCTTGGCGAACTCCTTGCCCACCAAAATCAAGCGCTCGGCTATGGTGTCCGCCTTGCGCAAGATGTTTATGTGTGCCTCCTCGCTCCACTCTCCAAGTTCGAGCATATCTCCCAAGATAAGCACCTTATGCTCTGCCTCCATCGTAGCGATATTGTCCAGCGCCACCTCCATACTCGAAGGGTTGGCGTTGTAGCAATCCACCACCAACTGATTGCGCTCGGTCTTGACCGCTTGTGAACGGTTGTTGTCAGGCGAGAACGATAAGATAGCCTCCCCAATGCGCTCGTCTGCCACTCCAAAGTAGCGACCAATCTCCACCGCAGCGGCGATGTTGTAGCGGTTGTAGTCGCCCGTAAGGTTACTTCTGAAACCCTCGCCAATCGAGCGAGAGTAGTACTCCACAGCCAAATCCGCCCTCTCGCAAGCCATTTCGCACAACACCTTGTCCTCCTGCGGTACGAAGGCACGACCACCATTTTGGTTGAGGTGGTCGAACAACTCACCCTTGCCTTTGCGTATGCCCTCCACACCACCAAAGCCTTCGAGGTGCGAGAGTCCGATGTTGGTCAGTATGCCGTAGTTTGGCTCGGCAATCGAGCAGAGCAGTGCTATCTCGCCCTGCGCACTTGCGCCCATCTCCACCACGCCAAACTCCGTTTCGGCATCCATCGCAAGGAGTGTCAAAGGAACTCCAATGTGGTTGTTGAGGTTGCCCTTCGTGGTCGAAACCTCGAACTTCTCCGCCAAGACTCTTGACACCAACTCCTTGGTTGTGGTCTTGCCGTTACTGCCCGCAATGGCGATAATCGGAATTGCCAAGCGACGACGATGCTCCTGCGCCAACGCCTGCAACGCCTGCAAGGTATCCTCTACGAGGATAAGTCGCTCGGCATATTGTGGGTTGGCGTGCAATATCTCCTCTCGGTCAATTACTGCCACCGAAGCGCCCTGCTCCAACGCCTGTATGGCGTAGTCGTTACCATCGAAAGATGCTCCGTGCAGTGCAAAAAAGAGCGAAGCCGACTCAATCTTTCGTGAGTCGGTTGTTACGCCCGATGAATTGGTATATACTGTATATAATTTTTCTAAACTCTCCACTCTCAACTCTAAATGTGTTTCTCTCCCGTATTGTACTTTACCTCGTCGATGTACTTCTTGATGTTCTGCTCCTCGCTGCGTGGGCAGATGAGTAGTACATCCTCGGTGTCCACCACGATAAAATCTCGCAAGCCATTGATTACAGCCACCTTACCCTTTGGCAACGAAACGATTGAAGAACGAGTGTTGTAGGTGTAGCACCCCTCTTGTGGGCGGACATTTGCATATTTGTCCTTGCGTGAGAGTTGGTACAACGAGCCCCAAGTGCCGACATCGCTCCAACCAAAGTCGCCACAACGGACATATACATTTTCTGCCTTCTCCATAACGCCATAGTCAATCGAGATGGAGCGACACTCCGAGAATACCATCTCTATCGCCTTCTGCTCCTCGTCGGTGCAGAGTTTGTCGGCAATGCTCTCGAAGAGGTTGTAATGCTCTGGCAGATGCTCCGCCACAGCACTGATAATATCCTCGACCTTCCACACGAAGATGCCCGAATTCCAGAAGAACTCGCCCGACTGCACAAATACCTGCGCCAACTCCAAGTTCGGCTTCTCGGTGAAGCACTTCACTCGTGAGATTGGAGCGTTATCGCTCTTTTGGATATAGCCGTAGCCCGTTTCGGGGCGACTTGGTGTGATGCCGATAGTCATCAACGCATTCTTCTCGGTTGCAAAGTCGATTGTATCCTCCACAATGGTGTGGAACTCCGCCTCGTTCAGGATGAGGTGGTCGGCTGGGGTTGCAATCATCATCGCATCGGGTGCGATTTTGCGCAGATGGTATGCCGCATAGCAGATGCAAGGTGCGGTGTTGCGACCAATCGGCTCGCACAAGACCTGCTTGTCGCTAATCTCTGGTATATGCTCCAATACAAGTTCCTTGTAGCGGGCATTTGTTACCACGAGGAAGTTCTCGGCTGGTACAAGGTGAGCAAATCGCTCGTAGGTCATTCGCAAAAACGACTTGCCCGTGTCGCAGATGTCGAGAAACTGCTTTGGCTTGCTCTGACGGCTCTCTGGCCAAAAACGAGTGCCTACACCACCCGCCATAATCACACAATAGAGAGGTTTTTTGTTACCCATAATTGTAGTTGTTTTCTATATTTGATACAAATATAGTAAAAAAAAGTGAAAGAGAAAACTTTTTTTTAAGTTAGGAGTGAGGAGTGAGTGGCGCAATGATTATAGGATTAGATAGGACACGCACCTGCGGTGCTTAATAGGATTAGATAGGATAGAATAGGAGTGCGCCTCCTATTCAAGGGCGTAAGCCCGTTCCTATTCACTCCTATTCTTTCCTATTCAGTCCTATCTCTTGGCGCTACTCTCAATTCTCAATTAATCCTGCTTTGCAGGCTTTTCCTCCTTCGCACCTCGGCAAAGTGTGCAAGCACCCTCTGCTCTCGGTTTGGCGTCGGTTCTCAATCCTCAACTAATTTTTAATCCTCAATTCTCAATTCTCAATTACCCTTAATGCTGCGCCATATCATCGTATCAACCATATCACACGGGCGCACCCGTGATATGGTGATATGGTGATACGCTTGTTACGCTTGTTCTGCACCTACGAAAATCTTTCTAAAAAATTTATATTGACAAGGGCTTTTTCGTGTTGTATATTTGCATCGTCAAACGGGCAATTCGCCCAATTATTAACCATTCTAAAATTTAATCTATTATGAACACAACCAATGAATTGGGTGGTGTGAAAGCCACCCGTGCGCCCCTACTTGGCGCTTCGCTTAAAGAGATGATTAACTACACCTCCACCGATGCGGTAGAACCTCCACCCGACAACGAGGTGAAGAGTCAGTTGTACGAGGAGTTACACCCCAAGTATAACTACAAAGAGTGCAAGGAGCGCATCGAGCAGAACTGCCGATACAAGAGTATCGAGCCACATCTTATCGACGCATCAACCGCTATCTCGGAGCCTATACCCGTACTATCACGCTACGGCTCTATCATAGCCTCCGAAGGTAATATCTCGGCAGTGGTAGGCGCTGCCAAGAGTAAAAAGACCTTTCTCTGCACCGCCCTTATAGGTGCAATGTTGCGACCAAGTGGCACTGCCCAATTTGGTATCACACCCAAGCAGGAACTTGTACTATGGGTAGATACCGAGCAGTCCCCAAGCCATGTGCAACGCATTATCAAACGCATACATCGTATGGCTGGGGTTAGCGAAGATAAACCATACGATATGCTTATAACGCTCACTCTGCGAGAGGTCGAGCCGAAGGAGCGATTTAATGTATTGCGTGATGCAATAGCCTACTACAAACCTAAAATGGTTGTTGTAGATGGCATTAGCGATTTGATGTACAATAGTAATTGTATAGAGGAGAGCGATGCCGTAGTAGGCGAATTTATGGCACTATCAACGGAGTATAACTGCCATATAATGAGTGTACTACACACCAACCCCAACAGCGACAAGGCTCGTGGGCACATAGGCTCAACCCTGCAACGCAAGGCTGAAACGATGGTTTATGTGCGTAAGGTTGGAGAACGCTCGGTAGTGGAGCCACAATTCTGTCGCAACGAGGAGTTTGCGCCCTTTGCGTTCCACATCACCGAGGAGGGTTTACCCGAAGAGTGTGAGATGCCTAATGAGTCGAGCGAAACGACTCCCGACGAGAATATCTGCGTGCGCATAATTCGTGAGGGCTATCCCAATGGCATAGACCGCAAGGTGCTGACTACCAAGATGGTTGACGAGTACGAAATTAATAGGGCGTATGCACGAGTGAAGATTAGCCGAGCCATAGCCAAAGGGCTCTTAACAGAGAGAGGAGGTGTTCTCTATCTGCCGTAGCGAGGGCTTGTTCGCTAACAACCACCATCCAACCCAAGTGGGGCGTATTACCGTATCAAGCGTATCACCATATCACCATATCAGGGGTGCGCCTGTGTGATATGGTGATACGCTTTTGGGAGCGTTAGAGTCGTTAGGGGGGAGGCGAAGCGAAATGGCATGCGCTCCCGTTGGTCGCTGAATGGCAACCAATGGCATTCGCTCGTTACACTCGCTGAATGGCAAAAGCGCCACATTAAGCAGTCATAGACTGCGTTGCCATTAAATGTCATTAAGGACTGAAAGTCCGAATGCCATTAAATGCCATCATTCTCAACTCTCAATCCTCAACTAATTTTTAATCCTTAATTCTCAATTTTCAATTCTCAATTTTTTAATTTCTAATTAAAAGTTGTATCTTTGCACGATAAAGTATGCGTATTATGAAGATTAAACTATTTACGATACCCAACTGCATTACGCTGTGCAACCTCTTGTGTGGCATAGGCTCGATTATTTCAGCGTTGGTTTACAACGACTTACAAATGGCTCTCTGCTTTATCATTGCATCGGCAGTGGCTGACTTTCTTGACGGATTTAGCGCACGATTGCTCAAACAATACTCTGCCGTAGGCGTACAACTCGACTCATTGGCAGATATGGTGTCGTTTGGCGTAGCACCCGCAATCGCAATGGCGGTGTTGTGTGGTCAGATGCCATCGGCATTTGGTTTGAACGAGATGTGGAGCGAGGTAGTCTGCTACATACCGCTTGTAGTAGCGGCATTCTCGGCACTCCGCCTCGCAAAGTTCAACATCGACGAAACACAAAAAGAGGAGTTCGAGGGGCTCCCAACCCCAGGTGCAGCAATTCTGCTCGGCTCGTTGGCTATGTTGTGCGAGCGATACGACCTTATTGTCGACTTGGAGTGGTTGGTGCTTATCTCGGTTGTGGTGGCGATGTTGCTTATCTCGCCAGTGAGAATGTTCTCGCTCAAATTCCACGAGTGGGGACTCGGTAGCACCGACAATAAAATTCGCTACTCATTCTTGCTTGCATCGTGCTTGCTGATTGCCCTGCTCCGATTATACGCAATTCCAGCAATTATCGTTCTATATATTGTGATTTCGGCTGTGCGTTGGATTGCATCAAAGCGATAGAGAGATGAATTTCGGCAGAGTACATATCGTGCGTTTGTTGCTCGCTGTAACCCTTGTGGTTGCGGTGGCTACGACCTCTGCGCAGGTAGATGCTCGTGCCTTGATGAATGCGCAACGCAATCAACAGAGAGGGTTAGATGCTAATGGTATGCCTCTCAACTCCACCCAACAGGGCGAAGGAGAGGTAGATGAGAATGGCAACCCAATAGAGGGCGATAAAGCCGACACCACAAAGAAAAAACGCCCTCGCAAGCCGTTGGAGTCCTACTTTTTCAGCGACTCTATTCGAGCCTTGCGCAACTTCCAGTGGCATATTAGCCGTGATTACAACAGCGTCGAGATAGAGCCAGTCGACACCACGCTGAATGTGTGGCGTTTGGACTATCCGCACTACCACAAGCGACTCGGCAACAACTCAGTAGGAGGTCTTGGTCAGGCATCTACCGAGGTGAACTACTTTGAGCGCACGAAATCTCGTGAGTTTACCTTCTCGCAACCCTACGATGCCTACACCTACAACACCGAGAATGTGTCGTTCTACAATATGAAGCACCCATACATCTGGATGACCTATTTGGAGTCGGGACAGAAGCGCTACCGTGAGGAGCATTTCGAGATTATGGTGTCGCAGAACATCAACCCTTCGACCTCGGTGGGCATAAACTACCGTTCGAGAGGCTCTCGTAGCCAGTATGTAGCCTCACGAGTGCGCAACAACAACTTTTCGGGTACGGTGGCACATACGGGCAAGCGCTATTCGCTCTTTGCGGGCTACACTCGCAACAAGGTTGAGCAACAAGAGAGTGGTGGAGTTGTAGGCGATTGGGCTATTCGAGATACGATGTTCGAGATGCCGTCGGGAGTACCGATGCGACTTGCCGATGCGGAGGCGAAGAACACCTACACAAACAACGCCTTTTTCATCAAGCAGTCCTACGCAATTCCATTTGCGAGGGTTACCGAGTACGACTTTTCGGTTGCCGACCTCCCAGCCATATATGTAGGACACACCTTCGAGTACAACGAGTGGAGCAAACTCTATGTGGATAAGTACTCTACCTTCAAGGATGAGCGCTACTCCCGCAATCCGAATGGTACATTCAACTCCAAGACAGATACCTACTATAAAGATTGGTTCTTCAACCCCGACAAGACACGAGATTCGACCTACGAGCGAATAATCACAAACCGACTATTTGTTCAGGCGCAACCTTGGGATAGAAATGGTGCGGTAGGAACAATCGATGGCGGTGTGGGTATTGATGTGCATACCTACTCGCAGTTTGGCTTGCAGGACTACCTTTCGGGTAGACTCAAAAGGGAGAATAAGACATCGTGGTTTGCCTATGCAGGTGCGCAGGGTAAAATCCGTAAATATGCCGATTGGGGAGCCAACTTCAAGGTCTACCCATCGGGCTACCGAGGTGGCGACTACGAGATTAAGGCAAGAGCCTCGATGAGTGCATACATCAAGAAGAAACCACTCACCTTGTCGGGCTCATTCTCCGAGTCTATGACCTCGCCTGGCTATTGGCAAAATCATTGGGTGTCGAACCACTACCGCTGGGAGAATGACTTTAAGAAGGAGGGCGAAACTCGCTTTAATATAGCCTTCGAGGTGCCTGATTATGGCATTGAGTTGGGCTTCTGGCAGAGTGTACTGCGCAATAAGATATACTATGGCGCAGATTGTATGCCTAAACAACACGATGGCGCAGTGAGCGTAACGAGCCTCTATGCCCGCAAGGATTTTAACATTAAAGGGTTGCACCTTAACCACCGAGTGCTGCTGCAACTCACCTCGAATAGCAAGGTTGTGCCACTGCCGTTGGTATCGACCTTCTTCTCGTACTACTATGAGTTCTGGGTTAAGCGAGATGTATTGCGAGTGCAGGTAGGTCTTGATGGTCGCTTCAATACTCGATACTATGCCCAGGGCTACAATCCAGCCTTGTCGGTATTCTATAATCAGAACGAAACGGAGATTGGAAACTATCCTTATGTCGATGCCTTTGTGTCGGCAAAGTGGAAGCGTATGCGTATCTTGTTGAAGTATCAGCACCTTAACTATGGACTCTTTGGCAATCAGGAGTACTTCGCTGTGGCTCGCTATCCTCTCAATCCAGGAATGTTCAAGATTGGAATCTCTTGGACCTTCTACGATTAATCTCAACTGCTTATGTGGCGTAAAATTCTTAATATGTTGGTTGTGCCACTGCTCTTTGTTGTGGTGAGTGGCTTGTCTGCCCTATTTGTGGTGGATGTAGTTCGTTACAGCCAACGCATAGCCCCACCGCATGAGGAGAAAACCGAGTGGGTAATATCCCAGTTCGATAGTATATTCCAAGAGGTTGGAGCGATATATGGCGTAGATTGGTTGTTGCTCTCGGCTATTGCAAGTGCCGAGTCGAAGTATACGCCTACGGCAGTGTCGAAGGCTGGTGCTACGGGCTTGATGCAGATTATGCCTGCCGTAGCGATTAGTATGGGCTATGCGCCAGAGTCGTTGATTGATAGCAGGGTATCTGCCGAGATAGCCGCCAAGTTGCTCCACGAGAACAACGATATGTTGCGCTTTCCCGCTGGGTTTGATAGCGCTGAGCGAGTAAAGTTTATTCTCGCTTGCTATAATGCGGGCTATTCACGCATCGCTGATGCAAGACGCTTGGCAAGATACTTCGAAGCCGATGCTGATAGTTGGAGCGTAGTGTCGACCTTCTTGCCACTCCTTGCCGAGCAGGAGTATGCCAACCACGAGGTGGTACATTCGGGGGTATTTGCGGGTAGCGAGGAGACTATCGCCTATGTGGCGAAGGTAATGCGCATTTATGGTCGTTATAAGAGAAAGGTGGCGGAGTAGAGATGACAACTTTCGATTTGATACTTTTGGCTGTTGGTGTCTCGATGGACGCATTTGCCGTTTCGATAGCGAAGGGTTTGGCTACCGAGCGACTTCGCCCACGCCACTACTGCTCGGTGGCAGTGTGGTTTGGAGGTTTTCAGGCGCTGATGCCACTTATCGGCTACTTTGTGGGTATGAACTTTGCTTCGGTAGTGGAGAGTTTCGACCATTGGATAGCCTTTGCGTTGTTGGCTATTATCGGAGGAAAGATGTTGTACGACACACTCTCTGGCAACGAAGAGAGTGAAGGCGTAGGCTCTGACTATCGTTTTCGTACTATGTTGATGTTGGCTATCGCCACAAGTATCGACGCTCTGGCGATAGGCATTTCGATGGCATTCCTGCGAGTAGATATATGGTATGTAGTAGCCTTTGTAGGGGCGACAACAGCACTATTCTCGGCATTTGGACTCCACCTTGGAAACATCTTTGGCTCTCGCTACAAGTATGGAGCAGAGATTGTTGGCGGAGTGGTGCTTATCGGCATTGGCACAAAAATTTTGATAGAACATCTGGTGGGTTAGCCTACCATAAATAAATATAGGGGCTGAAAAAACAGTCCCTATATTTGTGTTATGCGTAGAGAGGTTAGTTACCCACCTCGCACAAGAACTTGATGCGAACAAGACGAATCTCCTCCTCGGAGTACTCACCACCCAACTCCTCGATAGCCTCTGCGAGTGAGTCGCTCTCGGCATCCTCCTTGAAGTAGAGGTATATATCCTCAATTTTATCCTCGTCCATATAGTCGGAGAGGTAGTACTGAATGTTCAACTTTGTACCCGAATTTACGATAGCCTCAATCTCGGTGAGCAACTCGTCGAATGTGAGGCTCTTGGCACGAGCAATATCCTCGAAGTCCATCTGACGGTCAATAGACTGAATGATGAAAATTTTGTTACCAGCCTTGTTTGCTACCGCCTTAACGACCATATCCTGCGGACGAATGATGTCATTGTCCTCGACATATGCCTTAATCAACTCGACGAACTCCTTGCCGAACTTGTTGGCCTTACCCACGCCTACACCAGAGATGTTCTGCATCTCCTCGATGGTTATAGGGTACTGAATAGCCATATCCTGCAACGAAGGGTCCTGGAAGATGACAAATGGAGGTAGGTCGTGCTTCTGTGCAACCTTGCGACGCAAATCCTTCAACATCGCAAAGAGTTGCTCGTCTGCAACACCGCCACCCTTTGGTACCGAAGCCTCGGCTGCCTCTCGCTCCTCCTCGTCGTAGTCACGGTCTTGTGCCACCATAACCTTTGTAGGCTTAGTAATAAACGCCTCACCAGCCCCATTTATCGATATAAGACCGTAGTTCTCGATATTCTTGTCGATAAGCCCCAAGATAAGTCCTTGACGCACAACTGCCGACCAGTAGCGCTCGCCCTTGCTCTTGCCGATGCCAAACCACTCCAACTTGGCGTGGCCGAAACTCTTGATTGCTGCGGTAGTCTTACCTACGAGCAACGATACGAGGTGCTCCATCTTGAACTTGTCGCCAATGGCTCGCAACGCCTGTAATGCCTTTACGAGGTCGTGAGTCGCATCGACCTGTGGTCGAGGGTTGCAACAGTTGTCGCACGCACCGCAGTTATCCTCCGTGTACTCCTCGCCGAAGTAGTGGAGAAGAGTCTTGCGACGACACATTGCACTCTCGGCATAAGACTCCGTTTCGAGTAGGAGTAACTTTCCAATCTCCTGCTCGGCAACGGGCTTACCCTGCATAAACTTTTCGAGTTTCTGAATGTCCTTATAATTATAAAAGGTAAGGCAGTGTCCTTCGCCACCATCACGACCTGCACGACCAGTCTCCTGATAGTAGCCTTCGAGCGACTTCGGAATGTCGTAGTGTATCACAAAGCGCACATCTGGCTTGTCGATACCCATACCGAATGCGATAGTCGCTACAATCACATCTATACCCTCCATCAAGAAGGCATCTTGGTTGTCGGCACGAGTCTGCGCATCCATACCTGCGTGGTAGGCACGAGCCTTAATGCCATTTGCTACGAGTAACTCTGCCAACTCCTCAACTTTCTTGCGAGATAGGCAGTAGATGATACCACTCTTGCCCTCGTTCTGCTTTATGTAGCGAATAATATCTCGGTCAGGGTCGTTCTTTGGTCGCAACTCGTAGTGGAGATTAGGACGGTTGAACGACGACTTGAAGACTACGGCATCGCTCATACCGAGGTTCTTCTGAATATCCATCTGAACCTTCGGTGTAGCGGTTGCGGTAAGGGTGATGAGAGGTGCTTGACCTATATCGTTTATGATAGGGCGGATACGACGGTACTCAGGGCGGAAGTCGTGTCCCCACTCCGAGATGCAGTGTGCCTCGTCTATGGCGTAGAATGAAATTTTGATTTTGCGCAAGAAGGCGATATTGTCCTCCTTGGTGAGCGATTCGGGAGCAAAATAGAGCAATTTGGTCTTTCCTGCCAACACCTCATCACGCACCTGCTGTACCGCAGCACGACTCAACGATGAGTTGAGGAAGTGCGCAATGCCCGAATTGTCGGAGAAGGTGCGCATTGCATCGACCTGATTCTTCATCAGAGCGATGAGTGGGGAGATGATAATTGCCACGCCATCCATCATCAATGCAGGCAACTGATAGCAGAGTGATTTTCCTCCACCCGTAGGCATTAACACGAAGGTGTCACGACCAGATAGAAGGTTCAAGATGACCTCTTCTTGATTTCCTTTGAAAGATGTAAATCCAAAGTACTCTTTCAGTTTTTCACGAAGTAAATTTCTGTCTATCAACTCCTGTGACATGGTATTTTGCTCTAAAAACTCTATTTTTTAACGAAATTTCATATCAAAGATAAAAATTATTTCGGAAAAAAACATAACTTTGTGTGAAAATTATTTGAAAAAAGTTGTTTTTATGAGGCTTTACACAACTGACTTGGTCAAAAAATATAAGGCACGCACGGTGGTAAACCATGTGTCGATAGATGTCCAGCAGGGCGAAATTGTTGGTCTGCTTGGCCCTAACGGAGCAGGTAAGACCACTTCGTTCTATATGATTGTGGGACTTATCAAGCCGAACGAGGGACGCATCTTTCTCGAACACGACGATGGACATGTAGATGAACTTACGAAGTTGCCTGTATATAAGCGTGCGCAGTTGGGTGTGAGTTACTTGGCGCAGGAGGCGTCGGTATTCCGTCACCTCACCGTCGAGGATAATATCCGTTCGGTGCTCGAAATGACCAACTACACCAAGGAGTATCAGCGTGAGCGTACCGAGTCGCTTATCGAGGAGTTCCGCTTGCAGAAGGTGCGCAAGAGTTATGGTAACCAACTTTCGGGAGGTGAGCGTCGCCGTACCGAGATTGCTCGTGCTATCGCTATCAACCCTTCGTTTGTCTTGCTCGATGAGCCATTTGCAGGTGTGGATCCAATCGCTGTGGAGGATATTCAGAGCATTGTGGCGACCTTGAAGAATAAGAATATCGGTGTTATTATCACCGACCACAATGTCGATGAGACACTCGCCATCACCGACCGTACCTACCTGCTCTACGAGGGTAAGATCCTCAAAACTGGTACAGCCGAGGAGTTGGCAGCCGACGAGATGGTACGCCGTGTATATCTCGGCAAGAACTTCGAGTTGAAGAAGAATCATAAGTTTGAACTAACAGAGGAGTAATCTCATCATTTACGATTTTAGTGAAAAGGATATAGGGTAAATTCTGCATTTTGAATTTTGCATTTTGAATTATGGATAAATCTATCCCCCGAGGGCGACTTTCAGGTACGATAACACCGCCCTGCTCAAAAAGTTACGCACAACGAGCCTTGGCAGCAGCACTGCTTGCCGAGGGTGAAACGGTGTTGCGTAATCTCGATTTCTGTGATGACACACTTTCGGCAATCCGTGTTATCGAAACACTCGGAGCCGAGGTTGAACGACTCGATGAGCGCACCGTGAAGGTGCGTGGCGGTCTTGCACCAAAGAGCGACACATTGAATGTTGGAGAGTCAGGCTTGGCCACACGAATGTTCACACCTATCGCTTCGCTTTGCAACACTCCGATTACGGTGCAGGGTGAGGGTACTTTGCTCTATCGTCCTATGCATATGATGATTGAGCCATTGCGCAAACTCGGTGTCGATGTGCGTGATGGAGGTGGTCGCCTGCCTGTTGAGGTGTGTGGCCCTGTGCAGGGTGGAGAGATAGAGGTTGATGGCTCGGTCTCGTCGCAGTTTTTGACGGGCTTGTTGATGGCATTGCCTTTGGCAGCGGAGGATACTACGATTGCAGTGGAGAATGCCGTATCGAAGCCCTATCTCGATATGACAATAGACCTCGCCTCGAAGTTTGGCGTGAAGATTAGCCACAATGACTACGAGGAGTTCTATGTTGAGGGTGGTCAGAAGTATGAGGCTACCGATTTGACTATTGAGGGAGATTGGAGTGCTGCTGCAATGATGCTTGTGGCGGGTGCTATTGCGGGAAAAATAACCTTGACAAATGTTTCTATGCTCTCCAAGCAGGCCGATGTGGCTATCTGCGATGCGTTGGTGCGTGCAGGAGCATCGGTTACGAGTGAGCCCGATTCTATCACGGTGGAGCATCGTGATTTGGTGGCATTTGAGTTCGATGCTACGCAGTGTCCCGACCTCTTCCCGGCATTGGCTGCGCTGGCTGCTGCGGCAGAGGGCGAGAGTGTAATATATGGCACACATCGTTTGGAGCATAAGGAGTCCAATCGTGCCGAAACTATCGCCAGCGAGTACTCTAAACTCGGCATCGAGGTGCGTTTGGAGGGCGATGCTATGTATATTAAGGGCGGAGCGATTTGCTCGGCAGAGTGTGAGAGCCATCACGACCATCGTATCGCTATGTCGTTGGCGGTGTCGGCTTTGCGCTCGGACGGCGAGGTTGTTATTCGCAATGCTGAGTGCGTAGCCAAGAGTTATCCCGACTTCTTTACAGTGTTGGAGTCATTAAGAGTGACAGAGTAGTTATGTGGCACAATTCGTTTGGCTCGAAGTTTAGGTTGGAGATTTGGGGTGCATCGCACACGCCTGAAATAGGTGTGCGTATTGGTGGCGTTCCTGCCGGCATTGCACTTGCGGAGTCCGATTTCGAAACCGATTTATCACGCCGCCGTGCCTCGGCTAAGGGCACTACGACTCGCCACGAAAAGGATATTCCGACCATTGTGTCGGGCGTTGAGGGTGGCGTAACTACGGGCGAAACAATAGAGATAGTATTTCAGAATGGCGATACTCGCTCCTCGGACTATTCGCAGTTCGAGAGCCATAACCGACCATCGCATATCGATTTTACGGCTCGTGCAAAGTATGGCTCTGAGGTCGATTTGCGAGGTAGCGGACAGTTTTCTGGGCGTATGACCGTACTGCTTGTTGCAGCAGGTGTCGTAGCGAAAAAGTTGCTGTCAAGTGTAACTTATGCAACCGAAATAGTTGAGATTGGAGGCTCTCGCAACAAAGCGGAGTTCTCCGATATTGTGGCTTCGGCAGTTGCTGATGGCGACTCGGTAGGCGGTGTAGTAGAGTGTTGTGCCAAAGGTGTAACAGTGGGTTTGGGAGAGCCATTTTTCGACTCGGCAGAGAGCATTATTTCGCATTTGATGTTCTCCGTGCCTGCGGTTAAGGGTGTGGAGTTTGGTAGCGGATTTGAGGGCGTTAAGTTGCGTGGCTCGGAGCGCAACGACTGCTTTATTGACGATAAAGGACACACTGCATCGAACAACGAGGGCGGTATAAATGGCGGTATCACTAATGGTAACGACTTGGTGGTGCGAGTGGCGATAAAGCCTACACCGAGTATCTCTCGTGAGCAGATAACCTACAACAAGGAGTTGGGCAAGGTTGCTCCACTTGTGATTAAAGGTCGCCACGATGCTTGTATTGTGCTTCGTGCCGCAGTGGTGGTTGAGTCGGTGGTTGCTATTGCTCTTGCAGAACTAACGCTTAATTTTTAACTTTTCTATGACAATTCGTCATAATATACACACAATAAAAGGGGTATTAGAACCATTGTATGGCGAGCGAGAGGCGGAGTCTATTGCACGAATGGTTGTGTGCGAAAAGTTGGTGTATAACCTTTCGCAACTTGTTGCTCACTATGACGATGAGTGCGAAATTGCCGACCTTGACACCATTGTTGAGGAGTTGCGCAGTGGTCGCCCTGTGCAGTATGTCTTGGGAAAGGCGGAGTTCTGCGAGTTGGAGTTCGAGGTAGCGGAGGGTGTGCTAATCCCTCGCCCCGAAACGGAGGAGTTGGTATATCGCATAGCCGAAACTGCAAAGCGAGGAGCACGAATACTCGACATTGGAACGGGTAGCGGAGCGATAGCGATTGCGCTTGCGAGATTGGTCAAGGAGTCGGAGGTTGTGGCTGTGGATATATCGCACGAAGCGTTGAAGATAGCGAAATGCAACGCTGGGCGTTTGGGCGTAGATGTGGAGTTTGTCGAGGCTGATGCTCTGGGCGATTTGAGTGCGCTCGGAACATTTGATGTGATAGTGTCAAATCCGCCATATATTCCGCAGAGCGACATTGTGGATATGCGCAAAAATGTGGTAGACTTTGAGCCTCATACGGCTCTGTTTGTCCCCGATGATGATATTTTGAAGTTCTATCGTGCTACGGCAGAGAATGCAACGAAGATGTTGCGAGAGGGTGGCTCGTTGTGGTTTGAGATATACGAAAAGGCTGGCGAGGAGGTCTGCTCAATGTTGCGTGAGAAGGGCTTTAAGCAGACAGCGTTGATTGAGGATGCTAACCTTAAACCGAGAATGGTATGGAGCAGAAGGTAAAGCGTGAGCAAAAGACAAAGACGCCACAACAGGCGTTGCAGTCGTTGATGCGTATGTGTGCCCGCTCGGAGCGCTCTTCGGGCGATGCTCTGCGACTTATGAAGCGCTGGGGTTTGGCAGATGAAGATGCTCGAAAGGTGTTGGTGCGCCTGCAAGCCGAGCGATTTATTGATGATGCTCGATTTGCCGAGGCGTTTGTACGAGATAAACTCAATTTGAGTGGCTGGGGAGCCTACAAGATAAAGATGACACTACGCACAAAAGGGGTGTCGAAGGAGATTATCGAAGAGGTTGTCGCTCCGATGTTTGCCGAAACCGATATGAAGGAGCGATTGGAGGAGATTATGCAGCGCAAGATGCGCACGCTGAAATACTCTTCGGTATACGATGCAAAGACGAAACTTATCCGTTTTGCCGCCTCGCGAGGATACGATATGGAGGATGCGATAGAGTGCGCTTCGAGGATTTTGAATAATTACGAAAACTATTGATTGCAATATGAGAATAGTAAAAAAAATAGCGTTATTTGTAGTTGCAACCATTGCGCCTATGATTGTGTCGGCTCAGGCATTGAGCAAGGCTAATACGGAGCCCGTAAAATTTACCGATTTTGTAACCAGTAGTTTTATAAACTACTACACTACGGGTGGCGTACAGGAGAAGTTGTACCTCGTAACAGATAAACCTTATTATAGTGCGGGCGACACACTCTATTTTAGTGCATTTCTTGTAAATTCCATCTACTTTGACCGCACTACCGACACCAAGTTTATATATGTGGAGTTGATAGATGCAATGGGTGGTGTGGTTTCTCGACTTCGAGTGATGGGCTCGGAGGGACGCTTCCACAATGCAATTCCTCTCTCGGCAAAGTTAACCGCAGGACGATACACTCTGCGAGCCTATACAAAGTGGCAGACCAACTTCGATAAGGAGTTGCTCTACTCTCGCCAAATTCAGATAGGTAACTATATCGACGACGCTGTACACACGAATATAAAGTACGAGTTCGACAATTCGGGTAAGGTTATCGCCTCGGTAGAGGTTACTAATAACCTCTATGCCCCTATCGTAAATAATACGGTTGAGTATTCGCTCTCGATTGATGGTCGCACAACTCGCCATATGACCAAGACAGACAAAGATGGATATTTCCGCTTTTCGTTCCGTCCGAGTGCCAATATGTCCGATTGTATCCGTTTGAACATAAATGCCAATGGCCGAAAATTGGATAGAAAGATGCAACTTCCATCTTTTGAGGACGACTTCTCGGCAAAGTTCCTGCCAGAAGGCGGTAATTTGGTAGCAGGCATCAAGCAAGTCGTAGCCTTTAAGGTAGTGGGTGTCGATGGACATTCGGTCGGGGCTACGGGTGTAGTTCGTACAAAGTCGGGCGAGGAGGTGTGCACAATTCAGACCGAGCACGATGGTATGGGTAAGTTCTACTTGGAGGCAAAGCCTGAGGAGGTCTACATTGCAACACTCACAACCAAATCTGGTGTATCACGCTCCTTTACTCTGCCTACGGCACTTCTATCAGGTTGCGTTATAAACCTCACTCCCGAGGCCGACAAACGAGCATTGCTCTGTGTCGCTACAACCTCGGACTATCCACGAGGTCAACTCGTAGCCGTAGTGCAATCACGAGGCATAGTGAACTATGTGGTTGAGGATCTCTCACATCCGCTCCGTATTCCACTCGATAAGTTGCGTAGCGGAGTTGCACAGGTGTCGATTATCAATAAGACCACTCGCACGGTTGTGGCTCAACGCCTCTTCTTTGTGCGTGGCAAGGTTGCCAATGCAACAATAACATCAAGCGTTAATAAATTCTCACCTCGTGAGCGAGTTCAACTCGACTTTGCCGTAAAAAATAGTAGCGGTGTGGCTGTTAAAGGCGACTTCGTTGTTTCGGTTACAGATGCTGACCTGCTCAAAGAGGATAAGTCGGCGGATAATATCTATTCGTATATGTTCCTGAACTCGGAGTTGAAGGGACATATCGAAAACCCTACCTATTACTTCGAGGGAGATGATGCAAAGCGTAACGAACACCTCGACCTCGTAATGCTCACACACGGTTGGCGCAGATATAACATAAACACTATTCTCGCAGGTAAAAAACCGTTTATAACGCAGCGCTTTGAGTCGGAGCAGAGCATTTCGGGTGGCGTAAAGGCTCTGGTGGGTAAGAGCCGTAATACGAGTGTTATGATTTTCCGCAATCGTAGCGAGTATCTCGGCGTGCACGACTTGAACAGTTTAAGCCGATTCTATATCACAGGTGTGGATGCACCCGATACAACACTCTACCTCTTGCAGGCACTCAATCGCAATGGTAGTAGTGATCGTGTGCGCATAAAGGTAGATCCTCAAATCTATCCTGTAACACCTATCATCTCTCGTGAGGTGTTCCAGAAGCAGAGTACCGCCTCACTTACCGAGGAGTATATGATGCGTTCTAAGCAGACATATTTCGAGGATGGTGGTGTGCCAGTGATTGATATTGATGCGGTGGAGATTGTGGCTAAACGCTCGGAGACATACGACTACTCCTCGTCGCTCAACGACTTCAATACCGTGAGTGGCGATATGACTCGTTTTGTCTCGATTTACGATGCCTTACAACGCTTCCGCAAACTTGTTGTCGATGGCACAAATATATATGTTGCATCGCCAAAACTTGCAAAGTCAAATGTTACGGAGGAGAAGAGTACATTGACTGTGGATGGTGGCGAAGAGAATGGCAATGTCGAGCAAACTATCGGCGGCGTTGAGATTGATATGGAGGAGAAGACCGACCTTATGCCTGCACTCTATATTAATGGCACGCCAATGGATATTTCGGTGATAGATGCCTACCCAATGAGCGAGGTTATTAGCGTGTCGTATCTCGACAAGTTCGAGTCAATGGCGGCAGGTATGGGCTCCGAAACGGGTTCTATTATCTTGCATGTTAAGGATATTAATGCCCGTGAGAAGTTCCTCATAAACTCTATGGCCGAAGTGATTGTTCCGGGCTATGCTCCACCTATGGAGTTCTACGCTCCGGACTACTCGGTTACTAACGACCGCACCAAGAAGGATAATCGTACCACTATTGCTTGGGTGCCATCATTGCAGAGCAATTCGCTTGGTGATGCCTCGATGTCATTCTGGACGGCAGACCGCCAATCCGATTATAGAGTCGTGATTGAGGGAATAACCTCCGAGGGCGAACTTTTGAGAGAGGAGATGATTCTCCAATCGAAATAAGCCTCGTTGTACGAAGTAGAGTAAACGATATGGGTGTCCGAGTGGATACCCATATCGTTTTATACTATATTAATAATTCTCCTTTTTTGGCTCGAAATAGGCCTGTGGATGGTTGCATACTGGGCAGATTTTCGGAGCCTCTTTTGCTCGGCAGGCGAAGCCGCAGTTGCGACATTGCCACCAGATCTCCTTGCCTCGATGAAAGAAGTTTCCATCGGTAAGGCGTGCCAGTAGAGCAAGGAAGCGGCTCTCGTGCTCGACTTCGACGGTTGATACTAAACGAAATAGAGATGCTATTTCTGGGAAATCCTCCTCTTCGGCTACTATGGCGAATGTAGGGTAGAGCGTATCCCACTCTTCACGCTCACCCTCGGCTGCGGCGAGGAGATTTTCGGTAGTAGAACTAATGCGACCAGCAGGATATGTGGCATCGGATATTGTGGCTTTACCCCCTTCGAGCATTTTGAAAAATAACTCGGCGTGCTCCTGCTCTTGTGCCGCTGTTTCGTCGAAAATGGCAGCAATCTGCTCGTAACCCTCTTTGCGTGCACGCTTTGCGAAGAAGGTGTAACGGTTGCGTGCCTGCGACTCTCCGGCAAAAGCCTTCAAAAGATTTTGCTCGGTACGAGTACCTTTGATACTTTTCATTTTGTGATGTTTTTAGTGGTTTATCACGCCTTTGCTGGGCAAAATATGTGCAAAACTTGTGTGAAAGGAGAAATTTTTACATTTTTTTTGAAAAATGTTTGGCGGAAAAGATTTTTTGCTTTATCTTTGCACTCGCAATCGGGTAGAACCGAGAGCGGAAATGCCTCTTTAGCTCAGTTGGTAGAGCACGACACTCTTAATGTTGGGGTCCAGGGTTCGAGCCCCTGAGGGGGTACGAAGAGCAGAAATCGAATGATTTCTGCTCTTTTTTTGTATCAATTACACTTGTTTTGGCGGTGTTCCGTGGTGGAATTAGGCAAAATCAAACCCCTCCGCAACATTTGTTGAACCTATGCTGAACCAAAAGAAAAATTGCGTGAACCAAAATTTGTAAAGATTTTAATGGCACGCAAGAATAAAAAATATATCTTTGCAATACTAAAAGTGTAGTAATACTATGAGCGCACAAAGTAATAACAATGGTAGAGCATATGAGTATGCATGCTTAACAACATTATGTAATTCAATAGGAAAGGTTAGAAAGGCTCAGATTGTTGATAATAGTAGTTTGCATGCTGCAAAAAGAGCCTGGGATACATTGCAACCAGGTGCTCAGTCTTTGTATAGACTGAGTGCAGAGTCAATTGTTGCAACAGTATTCGCACTAGAACCTAGAATACTGGAGAATTGTGGCGATGTACTTAATCTATATATTCAAACAGATGATAAGGGCAAATTAGGAGATGTTCGAGATATTATAGTTGAGCGTTCTGGTTTGAAATGGGAAATAGGACTAAGCATTAAGCACAACCATATGGCTGTTAAACATAGTCGTATTTCAGAACATCTTGATTTTGGTAAAAGTTGGTATGGCGTAAAATGTAGTGACGAGTATTGGAATAGTGTTGCTCCTACTTTCAAGTATTTAAGAGATGAAAAGGCGAAAAATACAAAGTTTAGAGATTTGCCAGATAAGGACAATGATGTTTATATTCCTTTATTGAATGCTTTTATGACAGAAATTTCCAAACAAGTTACATCTCATAATAATATACCTCGTAAATTAGTAGAATATCTTTTGAGCAAATTTGATTTCTATAAGATTATAAGCATAGATAATTTGCGATTAACAACAGTACAATCTTTTAATATGTATGGAACATTAAATCTTGCAGGTGAGCAATCGGTACCTCAAATAAAAATACCAAGACTGTCGTTACCTACAAAATTGTTGCATATTGGTTTCAAACCTAAAAAGAAAACAACCGTATTGATGGCTTTTGATAATGGTTGGCAATTCTCGTTTAGAATACATAATGCTGAAACAAAGGTAGTACCATCACTGAAATTTGATATCCAAATTGAGGGTATGCCAACAGATGTTAATATGAAATTTAATTGCAAGTGGAGAAATGAATCTAATTAGTCTATTTAGTGGAGCTGGCGGCTTAGATTTAGGCTTTCATAGAGCTGGTTTTACAACAATTATAGCTAACGAGTATGACAAAAAGATTTGTCCGACATATCGTGCCAACTTTCCTAATGTTAGATTGATAGAGGGTGATATCCGCAATGTTACTAGCATTGACTTGGCTATTAATGAACCTATACATGGCATTATTGGTGGACCTCCCTGTCAATCTTGGAGTGAGGCAGGCTCTTTGCGTGGAATAGATGATGCACGAGGACAGCTATTTTATGAGTATATACGCATCTTACGAGAGGTAAGACCGTTGTTTTTTGTAGCAGAGAATGTTTCAGGCATGATGGCTCAACGGCATTCCAATGCTGTACAAGGATTTATGAGATTGTTTGATGAATCGGGATACTATGTGTCTATCAAAATGTTAAATGCCAATGATTATGATGTTGCAGAAGATAGAGATAGAGTGTTTTATATTGGTTTTAGAAAGGATCTAAACATAACAGATTATCAGTATCCGGTCAAACAATCTCATAAACCAACGCTAAAAGAATGTATATGGGATTTGAAGGAATCTGCAATACCTGCATTGAATAAGAACAAAACAAATGGAGATAAATGCATCGTTCCTAATCATGAATATTTCACAGGCTCTTTCTCAACGATATTTATGTCTAGAAATAGAGTCAGAGGTTGGGATGAACCAGGGTTTACAGTGCAAGCAAGTGGTCGTCAATGTCAGTTACACCCTCAAGCACCTAAAATGATTAAACTTGAAGCAAATAAGCAGATATTTGTTCCAGGACAAGAGCATTTGTATAGACGAATGACTGTTAGAGAGGTTGCTCGTGTTCAGAGTTTCCCTGATAATTTCCAATTTTTGTATGATGATGTAGATTATGGGTACAAAATGATTGGCAACGCCGTACCCGTAAATTTGGCATATCATGTTGCAATGAGTATAAAAAATACACTCAATAAACATGGTATAGAGTAACCTATCCGCCCATTGCGACAAAATGCGACAAAAGTGTTGAACCTATACGGAACCTAATGTTGCGAAATAGGCGTTTGAGGCGCATAAAACCAAATATATTATACCCCCTGAGGGGGTACTGAAAGCGGAAATCGAAAGGTTTTCGCTTTTTTTGTATAAGCCCCATTATGACAACTGTATGTCAAAATGATTGTCAAATAATAATTTTTGTGTGTTGGTATATAGTTTTTTTGTGTTTTCGGTATCTCTGTATTGGAAAATTTGTAACTTTGTAGGAGTTAGGTCTCAAATGGTCTGACAAGCATGTGATGGATCAACCGAAAATTGAGCGTGTGCTTCGTCTGATGAAGATGATGGCGGGCAACAACAACTATACCGTAGAGGATATGGCCGAGCGTCTTGGCATCTCCTATCGTTCGGTGTATCGTTATATCGAAACCTTTAAGGACTCTGGCTTTGTTGTGCAGCGTAAGGATGGCGGCATCTATAAGCTCGGCAAAGAGAGCCGTTATTTCAAGGAGATCTCGCAGCTCATCCACTTTACCGATGAGGAGGCACATATCGTTAACCAGCTCATCGAGGGACTCGACAACACCAATATGCTCAAGCAGAACTTGCGCAAGAAACTCTCGTCTGTTTATAATTGCACTTCGCTGGCGGACTGCGTTGTGGAGGGTAAAAATGCCATCAATATCAATCGTCTTATCGAGGCAGTTAATGAGGGCAAGCAGGTCGTGTTGAAAAATTACGCATCATCGCATACGGGCATCGCTCGTGACCGCCAGGTTGAGCCGTTTGGCTTTACGACCAACTATGTGCAGGTGTGGTGCTACGAGCCAGAGTCGGGACTCAACAAACTCTTCAATACCGCCCGCATTCAGTCGGTCGAGGTGCTA
>JAGCLL010000197.1 GCA_017647025.1 Alistipes sp.
GTAGATTGCGAGTTGACTATCACAATGGAAGGTCAGACAATGCCATTCTCGACTATTACCGTGAAGGCGGCAGTTGTTCCAACCCCTGATGCACCAGATACAGATGATTCAGGTGAGGGTGTAGACGGAGAGTAGTCTACCCTACCCAACAACGAATAAGGGCTGCACTTTCGTCAAGTGCGGCTCTTTTTTGTAGGGGTTTTGTAGGGGTGTGGCTCTTCTTTGTGGAGTTAGGTTATGAGTTTGTGGCGCAAAATCCTTGCCTGCAACCAATAAAAAAAGCAGCCCGAAGGCTGCTTTCTCTCTGTTATGCGTCGTTGCGACTACTCCCACTCGATAGTTGCGTTTGGTTTTGGTGAGAGGTCGTAGCAAACACGGTTTACATTCGGTACCTCCTTCAAGATGCGGTCGGTAATCTTGCCGAGGATTGCCCAATCGATATGCTCGATAGTGGCGGTCATAGCATCCACGGTATTCACTGCACGAAGGATTACTGGCCAGTCGTAAGAACGAGCGTTATCACGCACACCTACCGACTTAAAGTCAGGCACTACGGTGAAGTACTGCCATACTGTCTTGTCCAAGCCAGCCTTTGCGAACTCCTCACGAAGGATAGCATCCGACTCACGAACAGCCTCCAAGCGGTCACGAGTGATTGCACCGAGGCAACGAACACCCAAACCCGGTCCTGGGAATGGCTGACGGTATACCATATAGTGTGGCAAGCCCAACTCAACACCGCAAGCACGAACCTCGTCCTTGAACAACTGCTTCAATGGCTCAACCAACTCGAACTGCAAATCCTCTGGGAGTCCACCCACATTGTGGTGCGACTTAACCATCTTTGCAGTCTTGGTACCACTCTCAACGATGTCTGGGTAGATAGTACCCTGACCGAGGAAGTCGATACCCTCCAACTTGCGTGCCTCCTCCTCGAATACACGGATGAACTCGCCACCGATAATTTTACGCTTCTGCTCTGGGTCCTCGACATTCTCCAACTTGGTCAAGAAACGCTCCGTAGCGTCAACATATACGAGGTTTGCACACAACTGCTCGCCGAAAATCTTTACTACATCCTCCGACTCGCCCTTACGCATCAAACCGTGGTTAACATGCACGCAAACGAGGTTGTTGCCGATAGCCTTCAAAAGCAATGCTGCTACAACCGACGAGTCTACTCCACCCGACAATGCGAGCAACACCTTCTTGTCGCCTACCTGCTGGCGAATTAACTCCACCTGGTCAGCCACAAAGTTGGTCATATTCCAGTTAGCCTCAGCCTTACAAGTGTCGAATACGAAGCCCTTTACTGCCTCCTTGATAGCCTCCAAGTCGTCGTTGAACTGTGCCAACTTAACCTCGCACTTTGCGTTGTCCCAACCTGCTGCTATCACTGGGAAACCTGCCTCGTAAATCTCTGGCAATACATCGATAGCCACGCCATCGATGATGTGGTTAGGGCCTCCGTTGATGATTACGCCCTTAACATTTGGCAATGCCTGCAACTCCTTTGCAGTGATGTCGTGCGGATAAATCTCGCTATATACGCCGAGCGCACGAATTGCTCTTGCAACTACTGTATTCTCGTGACTTCCAAGGTCCAAGATAACAATCATATCCTGTTTCATAACTCTAATCTCTTTGTGTTAGAAAATCGTTCTGATTGCCTCTTTTTGCCCCTTGCTTGCGTCGTAAATGCTCACATAGGTCTACTATGCTGTGCTTTCCGCCACTGCGCAACGCACAAAAATAGGCTAATCACCTCCGATTTTGAATGAATGGAAAAATAACTCTATTTTTAATTTTTAATTCTCAATTCTCAATTAAAATTACTCTCCACGAGAGTAGTTTGGTGTCTCGCGTGTGATGGTGATGTCGTGTGGGTGGTTCTCCACTACGGCTGCCGAGGTGATGCGCACGAAGCGTGCCTTCTGCAACTCCTCAATCGAGCGTGCTCCGCAGTAGCCCATACCCGCACGGATACCGCCAACCAACTGATATACAGTCTCCGCCAACGAGCCCTTGAATGGTACTCGGCCTACGATACCCTCTGGTACGAGTTTCATTGCGTTAGCCTCGCCATCCTGGAAGTAACGGTCCTTCGAGCCAGCCTTCATAGCGTCGATAGAGCCCATACCTCGGTAGGTCTTGAACTTACGGCCATTGTAGATGATAGTTTCGCCTGGCGACTCCTCGGTGCCCGCAAACATCGAGCCACACATTACGCAAGTACCACCAGCCGACAACGCCTTCACGATGTCGCCCGAATAGCGCAAGCCACCGTCAGCAATAACACCTACACCACTGCCCTGCGCCTCTTTTGCACAGTCGAAAATGGCGGTCAACTGCGGTACGCCAACACCTGCGATGATACGAGTAGTACAAATTGAGCCCGGACCGATACCAACCTTGATACCGTCTGCTCCGTTGTCGATGAGGTAGCGTGCAGCCTCGGCAGTGGCGATGTTACCTACCACTACATCGAGGTTTGGATATACCTCCTTAATCTGCTTCAACAAGCCCACAACGCCCTTGGTGTGTCCGTGTGCCGAGTCGAGAACTACGGCGTCAACATTCTCGTGTACGAGTGCTGCAACACGATCCATTGCGTCAGGCGTAATGCCGATACCAGCCGCTACACGAAGGCGACCTTTTGAGTCCTTGCAAGCATTTGGGTGGTCTTGTGCCTTGGTCAAGTCCTTGTAGGTGATGAGGCCTACGAGGTGTCCCTCCTTGTCCACAACAGGCAACTTCTCAATCTTGTTCGAGAGCAATACCTCGGCTACATCGGTGTTCTCGCCCTCGGTGATAGTTACCAAGTTCTCGGAGGTCATAACCTCCTCAATCTTGCGACTCATATCCTTCTGGAAGCGGAGGTCACGGTTGGTTACGATGCCCACGAGCATACGATTCTCGTCTACGACTGGAATACCGCCGATTTTGTTCTCGCGCATCATATTCAACGCATCGCCTACGGTGTTCTCACGAGCGATGGTTACAGGGTCGTCAATCATACCATTCTCGGCACGCTTAACACGACGCACGTGTGCAGCCTGCTCGGCGATAGACATATTCTTGTGAATTACGCCAATACCACCCTCTCGTGCTACGGCAATAGCCATAGGTGCCTCGGTTACGGTATCCATCGCAGCCGAAACGATTGGGATGTTGAGCGTGATGTTACGAGAGAAGCGACTCTTGGTGCTCACCTCGCGTGGCAAAACCTCCGAGTATGCCGGCATAAGCAATACATCGTCGAAGGTCAAGCCCTCTTGATAAACTCTTTCGTCCAAAAACATAATTACCTATATTTATATATTAGTTGTTTTTTCGCTATTAGCCGTTAGCCATTGGCCATTGGCTTTGTTAATTGAGAATTAAGGATTGAGAATTGAGAATTATTCTTTAATTCTGCATTTTGCATTCACTCCTAACTCCTAACTTCTCACTCCTCACTCCTAACTAAACAAAAAAGACCGCTACACACCCGTGTAATGGTCTTTTTTAACTGCACACTGCACACACTCCCGCAATTTTGCACTCCGAAATCTGCGGAGTCTTACATTGTCCTATGTTGTGCAATCTGTACATCTACTCAAACTTTGGGCAAAGATAGAACAAAAAATGCAAAATGCAAAATACAGAATGCAAAATGTTGCGAACAAAATGCAATTTTTTTTTGTTGCTATATATCGATTTTTTATTAATTTTACATTGTATATCCTATCTGTAAGATAGCGAGTAGTGAAGGGAATGATAACATACGACAATTTGGACAACCTCTTGATGAATTTGGAGGTTTCGTTGTTTATTACACCTACCCCCCCCTATCAACTATCTAACAATCAGATAGTTAGCAACATTTTTGCAAGTAACACTCGGCATTGCTGCTTATCATAGGCGGTAGTGCTGTGTTTTTTTAGTGAGTAGTGAGTAGAGAGTAGTGAGGAGTTTTTTTTGAGTTGAGAGTTTAGAACGGAAAACTGACAGACCCCACTGCCCTAACGGGCACCTCCCCTAACTTAGGGGAGGAAATTGAATTACGACAATTTGTAGGGGGCGAGTGAAGCGGAGGGGGTCTGTAAAAAGCGGAACCGACGCAGCGGAGCGAGAGCAGAGGGTGCTTGCACACTATGCCGAGCCGCAAGGAGGAAAAGCCCTTGAAGAGGGATTAAAACGGAAAGCGGAAAACTGAAAACACAGCAAATAGGATAAGATAGGAGTGAATAGGACAAGATAGGATAAAATAGGATTTTCCTATCAAATCCTATAAAGCACCGCAGGTGCGAATCCCATCAAATCCTATTACCAATGGCGAATGGCTAAAAGCAAGAAAACTTTTTTGAGTTGAGAGTTGAGAACGGAAAACTATTAAAGGCGCAACGAGATTAAAGGTTGTTAAAGGCTGGTTGTTTCGCTCTTTGAATGTTACGGCGATATTCTACAATAAAATGTTAAAAAATCTGCTTGTAGGACTTTTTTATATAATAAAAAAATTGTATCTTTGCGCTATGTTTTTGCAAAGAGTACATATTGCCCCTTCGCAATCAAAGTTGTGTCGAAAGTCGCAGCCGCAGATGTTGGGGTGCGTGTGCGAATAAAAAAGACCATTACACGGGTGTGTAGCGGTCTTTTTTGTTTAGTTAGGAGTGAGAAGTGAGGAATTAGGAGCGAGAAGTGAGGAGCGAGTGGCGCAAACAAAAATGGCAATGAATGACATTCGGGCTTTTAGCCCTGAATGGCAAGCGCTCCCATTGGTCGCTGAATGGCAAGCGCAATCAAAGATTGCTGAATGGCAAAGAATGGCAAAAGAAAACTGCCATAGAATGTCATTAAGTGAGCGCAGCGAACGAATGCCATTAAATGCCATTAAATGCCATATAAAGGAAAACAAATAACAAAACAATAAAACACAACACATTATGAAAGTAGCAGTAGTGATGGGTTCAACAAGCGACTGGGATGTGATGAAGCAGGCTTGTGAGACCTTGGAGGAGTTGGGTATCGAGTACGAGAAGCGTGTTATCAGCGCACACCGTACTCCCGATTTGATGTATGAGTTTGCCAAGTCGGCTCGTGAGCGTGGCATTGGTGCAATTATCGCAGGTGCGGGTGGCGCAGCACATGTTGCAGGTGTTACCGCAGCGATGACCACCGTACCGGTTATTGGTGTGCCAATCAAGACCTCGGCGCTCGGTGGTTTGGACTCGCTTTTGTCGATTGTGCAGATGCCTGGTGGTATTCCGGTGGCAACTACTGCAATCAACGGAGCGAAGAATGCAGCCCTTATCGCAGCGCAGATGTTCGCATTGACCGACAAGGCTGTGGAGGAGAAGTTGCTCGCCTTCCGTGCAAAGCAGACAGCAACAGTTCTTGCGGCTACCCTACCAGATTTACACTAAACAAAACGATTTTGAAGTTATGAAAAATCACCGTATATATGTCGAGAAGTACGCTCGCTTTCAGGTCGAGGCCGAGTCGCTCCGCAAGGAGTTGAACGAGAACTTGGGCTTGGCTATTGCAGAGTTGCGTGTACTCAATGTTTATGATTTGTTTGGTTTCAGCGAGGAGTTGGTGGAGCGTTGTCGCTACTCCGTATTCGGTGAAATCGTTACCGACTGCGTATCTGACGAGTGCGACTACGAGTCGAAGAAGTACCTCGCTATCGAGTACTTGCCAGGTCAGTTCGACCAGCGTGCATCGTCTGCTGTGGACTGCGTTCACTTGTTGGAGCCATCGGCAGAGGTTAAAATTCGCTCATCACGCCTCTACATCTTCGATGATGGCGTAAGCGAGGAGGCTATGGCGAAGATTAAGCACTACCTTATCAATGCCGTAGAGTCGAGAGAGAAGGAACTCTCGGTGCTTTCTGATGCAGAGCAGGCAGACATCAAGCCAGTGCCAGTGTTGGAGGGCTTTACCGATATGAAGGAGGAGGATTTGCTCCCATACTGCAAGGAGAATGGCTTGGCAATGAATGCCGACGACTTGCGTTGCGTGGTTGAGTACTTCCGCAGCGAGCATCGCAACCCTACACAGACCGAGTTGCGTATCCTCGATACATATTGGAGCGACCACTGCCGTCACACCACCTTCACAACCGAGATTGAGGAGGTTAAGATTGACGAGTCGTTTATGCGTAGCGAGTACGAGACTGCATTGGCAGAGTTCGGAATGATGCGTAAGGAGTTGAACCGTGAGCAGAAGTCGTTGTGCTTGATGGAGTTGGCTACCATTGGTGGTCGCTATTTGCGTAAGATCGGCAAACTCGACGATATGGAGGTGAGCGAGGAGAACAATGCTTGCTCTATCTTTGTTGATGTAGACATCGAGGGACAGAAGGAGAAGTGGCTCTTGCAGTTCAAGAACGAGACTCACAACCACCCTACCGAGATTGAGCCATTTGGTGGCGCTTCGACCTGCTTGGGTGGTGCAATTCGTGATCCACTGTCAGGTCGTGCCTATGTATATCAGGCTATGCGTGTAACTGGTGCGGGCGATATATATAAAGGTGTAGACGAGACTATCGAGGGCAAGTTGCCACAGCGCATCATCTCGCGCAAGGCAGCAGCAGGCTATTCGAGTTACGGTAACCAGATTGGTTTGGCAACAACCCATGTGCGTGAGATTTTCCACGACGACTATGTTGCAAAGCGCTTGGAGGTAGGTGCTGTTGTAGGTGCGGTTAAGGCTGCGGATGTACGCCGTGAGAGTCCAGCACCGGGCGATGTAGTTCTCTTGCTTGGAGGTCGCACAGGTCGTGACGGTATCGGTGGAGCAACTGGCTCATCGAAGCAACACACCACCGCCTCGTTGGAGGAGTGTGGCTCGGAGGTGCAGAAGGGAAATGCACCGGAGGAGCGCAAGATTCAGCACTTGTTCCGTCGTGGCGATGTAACTCGTCTGATTAAGAAGTCGAATGACTTTGGTGCGGGAGGTGTATCGGTGGCTATCGGCGAGTTGACCGACGGCTTGGATATCTACCTTGACCGAGTACCAGTAAAGTATAACGGATTAAACGCTACCGAGTTGGCTATTTCGGAGTCGCAGGAGCGTATGTCCGTAGTGGTGGAGAAGAAGGATGTAGAGGCTATGGTGGCCCTCTGCCACGAGGAGAATGTGGAGGTTACCCATGTTGCCGATGTTACCGACACTCGTCGTATGCGTATGTTCTACAAGGGCGAGAAGGTGGCAGACTTGAAGCGTGAGTTTATCGACTCGGCAGGTGCTCCACACTATACAAAGATTACATTGGGCGCAATAGAGGAGCGCAACCCATTCCACCGCGAGGTAGAGGGTGCATCGCTCCGCGAGAAGATGCTCAACAACTTGAAAGATAAGAACGTGGTATCGCAGCGAGGCTTGTGCGAGATGTTCGACTCGACTATTGGTCGCTCGACTGTGTTGATGCCATTCGGAGGTAAGACACAGCGCACCGAGACTCAGGTTTCGATGCAGACCTTGCCTGTACGCCACGGTAAGACCTCGACAGCGAGTGTTATGGCGTTCGGTTTCAACCCATA
>JAGCLL010000198.1 GCA_017647025.1 Alistipes sp.
CTCACGAACCACCTCGCTACGACCATTGCTAAACTCTCGCAAACGACCCATCTCGGCTAATACCATATCCGCCAAAACATCTAACTGTTCTCTTGCAAACTCCTTTGTCTCCATAGTTTTGCCCTCCTCACTTTGCTCGTTCAACTTAACGCTCGGAATGTTCCACTCCTCAAAATTGATACTCTCGGCACACTCCACCTCAATAAAGCGGATAAAAGTAGAAGCCGAACCAATATACTCCTCGTTATAATCTCGCTCAAAGCCTTTCAACGAATACACTCCGCCCTGGTCCTCCGCAATCACCATAAACTGCTCGTTTGTCATTTCGGGGATATACTCCTCACCATCGTACAAATCGCAATTAACCACATAAACTCTAATCTCTTTCACAACTCTAATTTTTTTAAGATTAAACACTATTTACCATTCGTAAGCCGTTCGGTATCGCCCCGACATAGACCGCCACTCGGCACGGCTCAAATTCGCTACCTACCTCCATTCCTCCTATCTCTCTCGCTCATATCCACTGCCCCCGACATCTCCTTATATGCGGTTATCATCTTCGACAACTGCCCCTTGCCAATCTTGCACCCCGTGCGACTACAATACACATCGGGGCTTATCTCATACAACCTGTCCAAATCCGCCAAAATCTCGGTAAACGACCACCCTTGCTGCCATCGACTCTGCACATACTTACCCACGACCGACTCCATTAACCACGCCAACCGCCTATCCGTGCTTGCCTTTGCACTTGCCTGATTCGCTGCCGTAGTGTCGGTATTCCTTACCCAAGTTTCGCCCCTCGCCCTCTTTGCTGCTAATGCTTGCTTTGTACGCAACGAAATCATTAACGCCTCACGCTCGGCAATAGCAAACATTAAAGTCAAGGTAAATTTGTCGGTATGTGGCAAATCGCAAAAAGTGATATTGCCATCGCCCATCTGCTCATATATCGCCAACGCCTCCGAAGTATTACGGAAACGGTCTGTCTTGGCTATAATCAATACCGCCCCTATCTCCTTTGCGTGTGCAATAGCTCGTTGTAACTCCTTACAACCGCTTAACTCCTTACCCGTGTATGCCTCGCAATAGTCTCGCACTATCTCGCCACCATCACGCTCCACAAAGTAGCCGATAATAGCCTCCTGAGCCTCCAAACCCAATCCACTTTTTTGCTGGCGTTTGGTTGATACTCGCCTATATGATATATATTGCCGTGCCATAATTACCCAATCACTTTTGTTGCTAACAATTTACCCGTGCCAAATAATTCGCTCGACTCCTCATAACATTGCACCTCAATAGCGACTATCTCCGCACCTATCTTTTTGGCATATCGCTTCTCTCGCTCTAATGCCTCTAAATCGCTAACCTCGATAGCGTAATTATCGTATTTGACAAATAGCCTAATTTCTGCCATATCTCCCAATTTTATGCCCTTTCGGAATGTTAGTCCTCATCTTCCTCGCCATCAACGCCCCACGAAGTACCACAATAACAACCTAAACCGCCTTTGTAGCCCTCGTCTATTCTGTTGGCTATTTCTCGCAACTCCTGCGCTAAATCGCTGTATGTTGCGCCCTCTACTACATCAATTTCCAAAGTTACCATAATTGCACTGATTTACTATTTTACGCCTAAATTTTGCGCCCCTCGCCACGCAACCCACCATTACACACTATTTATTATATGCGCTATATCGCTCTTCGATATCCTCCAATGAAATACGCCTACCCGTCTCCGATTCGCTGAAATAGCCCGTAAAATTGCAATCCTCATCAAATATCGGGGTATGTATGTGACACTTCAACCACTGACTATAGATATAGTCATAATCCACGCCTATAATATTCGCCAATTTTGCAAAAACTCGCTCCCGAACAATAGAATCGCCATTGCAACAACCCATCAAATATAGGTATATATCGCCATAATCGTCCAAGCAACGCAAACAACCCCAAAATGTTGCATTCGGTCTAATATCCTGCGCCCCCGACTTATCTGTTGGGAATGTCATCTCATACCATCTTTTTACCGTTGGCATTTTGTGTAAATTAGCTATCATAACACTATACTATTAAGATTAAACACTATATTTCGCCCTTATCGGCTCTTTGCACCCCGTATCGGCTTCGCTCCGACCATTGCCAACCATATCGGTACGGGGCAAATTGTGGCTAAAAATGATGCTTATTGCACCACTCTGTATACTCTTTGGCTTCGTCCTCACTATTACATACACCGACTAAAATAGTAGGCTTACCGACTGGATGCACGAAAAATGTTTTATTATCGTCTGTATCGTAATAAAAGCGGGGCTTATCGCTGATAATATCCAATTCTAACGGCAAGTGGCTAATAAAATATTGTTTTGCCATATCCTTATTTGTAAAACTCGCAGCAACCTCGCCCGTTTTTACATTGCACATATTATATACTGTCATATATCCGTTGTTTTGTGGCGGGGCTTATTGCCCCACCTTTGTTAAATCTTTCGTTCTGTACGCTCTGCCATCAATTACATAGTACCAATCCCCCGCCATTTCGTAAACTTCCTCGATTGTTCCCTTTGTTCGGTACGGGCTGGCGTTTGTTGTTCGTACCTTATCGCCTACTTTGTAAATTTGTTGTTCGTTTATATCAGTTGTGTTTTAATTGCACTACAAAGGTAGTAATTATTTTTTAATCTACAAAACTTTTTACCTGCTTTTTTCTAATATTCTAACTATTTACGGCTATTTTTCGCCCTCTGTCGGTTCTGCTCCACATCATTAACCACCATACCGACAATAAACGGCAAATATAACACAACCGCCCACAGCTCACCAGCACAACACAATACACAACCCGCAAACAACAATACAAAACTAACTAAAAATAACATATGTAATTATATATTAAGGTTAATAAATCCCTGCCCGCATCGAACTATCGCACACACACAACCGACAACGATACACGCCCGCGATAATCCGCTACGCCCGTATATATGCACCATATACGGGGCTTATTGTCTCTAATTGTCGATACCTTAAAAATAGGGCATAAATCGCCATATTTGGCAAATATCTCCGCATCTGTGCCAATTTCATAGCCTTTACCCGTTGCCATCTGGCGGGCTATCTCCTGTAACGCCCTGCCCGCCTTTGTCGTAATCCTCCACGCCTTAACGCTTGCAGCCTTTGCGGTTTGCATCTTTGCAAATTGCACCGCGTTCGATATGCTCCAATAATACATAGTATAACACCCGCCACAATTCCAGCGCACACGGGTTCGCGCATATTTACCTATATTTAGCCCTCCTGCGGGCTTTATTTGTGCCGTTGGTGGTATCGCTCCACAACTGCCAACACTGGCGCACCCTAACCAATTAACACAAACCCAACGCCTGCGCCATATTCACAAACAACCAACCCAACGCACCGAACCAATCCGCGCAAAACTTCTCCGCCTTTCTATCGGTCTGGCAATAGCCCCACGCTTTGCCAATCTCTATTATATCCGAATGCCAGTAAGCAATATCCACGCCCGAAGGCAAACCCGCGAACCACTCGCCCACACGCTGCGATAAATTCGGGTATCTTCTGCGGTTGTATTCGTGGTTATATTCCTCTTTGAATTGCTCCCACATATAGCGCACCGCCTCCGCATCACTTGCAAACGCTTTGCCCGTTTCGGGGTTGTAAATAGCATCTAATAAATAGGCATACTGTTTGCCGTTTCTCTTGTCGTTTCTAAGGTTCTCAAATCTTCGTGCCATAGTCTAAACCGTTTTATCGTTGTTTGTACTTTGTTTCTTTGCCCCGCCTCTGGGGCTTTGTGGGTTGTCGGGAATCGAACCCGAACCGCGCCAACCGCCAACCCGAACCGCCTAACCCGTTACGCCTCGCGGGTTAGTGTAAAGCCGTCCGCCCTCAAATCGTAGCGGATAGACCAAAACGAAACGGCACTGCCTAAAGCATCGCTGCGATGCTCAACTTCTCTGCGCGTGCCACCCTCGCAACCCATCGCACGAAAGGCGATATAATAGGGATGTTCGTGACAGTTTCGTTTATTGTCTCGCATAACCTCTGAAAGCAATTTCTGTTCCACCTTCCAATCTAATACAGCCATTCTATTGCCGTACATAGCCGAAATACGCTGGGCTTCCGCCTTCATAACCTTTGCCAAATCCTGCACCTTCTTGAATGTGTTTTGCTCTTTCATAACCTTTTTATTTTTCGTTTCGGGTCGCTTGATGGGGTGCAACCGTTAACCCCTTATTTCACCAGCGAAGATACTATATTTTTTTTAATCTGCCAAATATTTTAGGGAAAATTTGCGAAAAAGTGTGCAAAATGTTTTCTAATGTACGAAAACTCTAGAGGCACTGAAAGTTTTCAAAGTTTTGGGCATCTTTTGGGCTTGTTTGGGGCATATTTCCAACGATGCATAGCCGTAACCGCTTGACAATTAACCACAGCCCGCAAAGGGGTACGGGGGTAACGGGTAGAACCGAGCCAAATTGAGTGAGTGCGACTCTAAAAAATTTTTTTTCGTAAAATTCCAAGGTCGGTCTATGCGGATGGGGTCGTTCCAAGCGAAATAGGGTTGTAAGAGGTCATTGGAGCAGACTTGATGTGTATTGTTAGCGGAATAACAGTGTTAGCGGAATAACAGTAAAAAATTGGCTCGTAGCGTAAGTGATTGGTTTGTAATAGGTTAGACCGAAATGGGTATTCAACAATGTATATAAAGATACACTAATTTCAATGGAAAATATTAAGGTACATATTTCCTACATAATGTAACTTACTATATATTAATAACTTATCTTCTATTATGTAGAAATGTAGATAAATATATATAATTGGAGTATGTAGTAGAGTAAAATAATAGTAAAAATAGTTATTTAAGTGAGGGTGCTTATAAGGAAAATGCGAAATACGATACTTTCAACGACTTTTATGGAGATTTTTTCGTTGTAAATATGTGATTTCTACGACCTTGCGTTATGATGTAGATGATAAACCGTTGAAGTTCATTTTCGAGCATTTCGGTAGTCGCTGAAAAATTTATCGCATTTTATTTGGAAATTTAATTACAACGACTTATATTTGCACCGAGATAGTAGAATAATATAGCAAAATATGGGAAAAAGAATGGAGATTTCGTTGAGTAAGCATAGTGTTACTCGACTTTTGGAAGGCAAGGTAGCGTATGAGATACTTCCCTCACGAGCCTATAAGTTTCAAGTTGGAGGTGCTTATAAGGTTTATAGTATTGATGATACCTATATTAAGGTATTGAGTAATGAGTTGAAATACCCTTGCGAGTTAGATGGTAGTAAATTTGGTATTTACAATCAAAAGGCATTGGAGGAGTTCGTTGATAAGCGATGTGGCGAGGGAACTTGGATGTTGAATAGGCGAGTGTTCTTTTTGAGGTTGGAGAATTGTGTTATCCCTCCCGATAAGGTACGCTTGGAGGGTAAGTTTATTCGCAAGACACACATCAAGTCTATGGAAGATGTAGGTATGTTTGTCGGTAAGAGCACGGATTTCTCGGTAGGTAGTATTATTGCTGCGAGCGAGCCTTATTTGGAGTTGTGTGAGAGGCTTGGCGATGAGTATCGAGATTTGCTGTGTAAAGAGTATAATGTCGAGCGAGATGAGTTGTTCACTATCAAGGGTTGGACTAATCGAGCGTATGTACGAGGTGGTTTGATGCCACGAAAGGTTAGGATTGTAGCGAGCAAGATGGCACGAGTGAATGAGATAACCGATGAGGAGTGGGCGATGCTTGGTGTTGGTCAAGATATGGATAGTAGAATACGCTTTATAGGTACTGACTATTGGCGTTGGAATAAATATGTAAGGTTGTATAAGTTTGAGAAAGTTGAGGAAAATGGAGAAGAAGAAGATTAAGTTAAGTGCCGACCAAATACAAGCGTTGATGGTCGATGGTAAGTGTAGTATTGTTGGTAGTGTGTACGAGGTATCGGGCGTTGAGGGTCTTTATGTGAGGTTTGACGAGGGTGGCGAGTTATCGAAAGTATCTGCACTCGTGAAAAGACCCGTTGGGCGACCAAAGAGAGCGCGTATCAAGTCGATGGGGACGAAAGGGTTGTTCGTTGATAGGGTAGGCAAGTTTATTGTAGGGCAGGTAGCCGATGTAGATGGTGCTTACGAGCGCAGGGTAGAGATTGTGCGAGCCGAAGTTAAACAAGCCGAGGAAATAACCGATGCGGAGTGGAAAGATATGGGTTATGTGTGGACTGCCGACTTCGTTAAGAGGAATGTACAAGAGTTAGCCTTGTTGAATAATGGTCTTTCGATGAAAGATGAGGTAGGATTGTATTGGTATAAGGAGGTAAGTGTAGAGTAGTATGGAGCAGAAAGGTTATATAAGAGGTGAGCAGATAAGAGAAGTTGTCGGCTACGAGGGCTTGTATGGCGTGAGCAACAAGGGCAATGTGTACTCGTTGCGTACTGGTTGCTTGATTGAGGGACAAAGGGGTGCGTATGTTACTTTGTCGAAGGATGGTAAGGGTAGGAGTTGGCGTATTGGCGACTTGGTTGCTATAGCTTGGATAAGGAATGTGGGTGGTTTGCGGTATGTGAAGCATAAGGATGGAGATATTAGGCACAATGTCGTGAGCAACTTGGAGTGGTGTAACGAGAAGGAGAAGCCAAGGAGGAGTGATGCGAGGAGGGTGTTGCAGTTGGACTTGATGGGAGCATTGGTGTGCAAATATAACTCGATTGCGGATGCGTCGTTGGTTACGGGCGTAGATAAGGGTTCGATTAGTAGGTGTTGTCGTGGCAGTGCGATGAGTGCGGGAGGTTTTAGGTGGCGTTTTGAGTAAAGTAAAGGTTGCGTTATGTATAGCAGAGTAGTGTTTTGGAGGCGATATGCCTTGGGTGATAGTGATGAGAAAGCGAGGTCGCAACCGCTTAATTCCACTTTAGAGTTGTATGTGAAGTGTTATTTTGAAACGGATTTTGGGCGGTTGCGTTTAGCGAGATTAAGATTGCGTAGGGAGATAGGTCGAGCGTTATGGATTGACAAGATTGTAGGGCATTTGAGTAGGTTAATGCGTTGAGTTATGGAACAAAGATTGCGAGATGAGGCTATTTCCGAGGTTAGGAAATGGTGTTTAGCGAATGGGTTTGACGATGGTAATCGTAAAGCCACTTTTGATAAGAACATCCCATTTGGTATTATAAAGATAGAGGTAAGAGATGGTTTCCCCGATAATAGGCACGAGTCCATAAGGTTTGAGTTTAGTGCGGTTACTTGGGATGGTCAATGGGTGAGTATGGCGTTGAGTGAACCTTTATCAAAGGTATTGGAGTTCAAAGATACCATAGGAGTAGATTATTTTATGCGAGTCCCATTGCAAAGGATGTGGAATGAGTATTTTGATAAGGTTTTGTTTAAGAAAGGGAAGTAAATTTATGAAAAAGAACTATCAATGCCACTTTGACTTTGACGAGGTGTCGGGTGGTGCAATTATTACAGAGTATGACGAGGATGCTCCGATGGTGTCTGTTGCCGAATATGGCAATATAGAAACTACCCTCGGTAATATCTTATATAGCGAGATAAATGAGGGTGCTGGATTATCTAAAGCAAGAGTAACGATAATAATTGAGGAACTATGACAATCGAAACGAAGTACAACATCGGGGATTATGTGTGGGCTATAGTTGAGAATAGAGCGCAGCGCCTAAGAATCAAGGGTATAGCAGTAAGCACTCTTGGCGAAACATTTGACGAGAGTGGGAAGTTGTTATCTTATAGAATTGAAATTAAATACTATCTCGGAGATGGTGATTGGGCTAATGATGTCGCCTGCTTCCCCACCAAAGAAGAGTTGCTAAAGAGTTTGTAGTTATGAAATTCACAAGTCAAATATGTACAACCAAAGAACAGTCGGAGCGACTGCTTGCTTTGGGAATAAAAGCAGAGACTGCGGATATGCTATATATGCAAATTGATGGTTATTGGGTGTGCGTTATATCTCAAGGGGATGAAGAATATATTCCATACGAAGACCATTTACCCGCTTGGTCACTTCATAGGTTGCTATGCCTCTTGCCGACAGAATATATCTACGATATAGACTTTCAGCAAATTATGCAAGACTTTATATTTAGGTCGCAGGATATGTATGATGAGGTGATAAGTTGCATCGAAACACTAAGCAAAGAAGGGTATTTTTACAAAGAGTATTTGGAGGAGAAATAAAATGAAACAATGCACAACAACCGAGCAGACCGCCAAGCTGATAAAGCTGGGGTTTGAGAAGCCGAAGAGCGAAGTTAGAAGTGAGGGAGGCATATTCACAAGCAATGCAAGAAAAGCCTACTCCATAGGCGAGTTGATTGAGATGTTGCCGAAAGAGATAACAAATGTAGGGCTAACTGACAGTTTGAGCATCTTTACCGACCACAACAAAATGTGGACGGTTGAATACAGCAATGTGTTAGGCGAATTATTATCTACCTATCGCACCGAACTTATTGATGCTCTCTACGATATGATAATCAAACTAAAAGAGGAGGGAGTGAGATGAAAATACTTTTAATTGCAATAGTGATTCATATAGCCACGATAGTAGTTATATGGAGTATTGGTTTAAGGCTTTTGCGACGAGAATATGAGGAAGTCACGGTTGGAGATATTATTAAATGGGCTGACTTTTGGATGTATGTGCCGATTCTTAATACATCTATACTTGTTGGTTTTGCGATATTACACATTCTCAGTAAGAAACTATGCTTACCCTATATGTTCGAGAAACTTTGGGATAAAATCAAGAATATAAAGTTATGATACACGAAGAAATCTGCACCTACGAGGTGTGCAAGTTAGCAAAGGAGAAGGGGTTTAATGTGCAAACTTTTGATTGGTACGACTACACTGGTAATTATCACAAGGGGTTTGTCCCTCACGAATTGTACGAGTGTCCTCGATATAAAGAGTATTACGCTCCCACCCAGAGTCTACTGCAACGATGGTTGAGAGAGCAGAAGGGGATTATCGTAGAGGTATTTGTGGATGATGATAGCAATATGCCATTGACATACAATATTCATCAGTACAAAGATTGGAATTGGGAGTGCGTATGTCATCATCACGGCAATTATTATGCTGTAACGAATTGGGAATTGTGCCTTGAAGATGCCCTTAAATACGCACTTGATAATTTGGTAATTTAGAAAATAATCATTAAATTTGCAATGCCAAGCGATGTTGCGAGGCGAGGAAAAACTTTTTGGATATGACTCCGTTTATTGTTATTAGTTTTGTCATTTTGTATCTTTTTTTTGGTATGGCTTTTAGTTGTCATTACATAGAAAGATGGGATGATTATAAGGTATTAAAGAGGTCCATAGTGACTCTGCTGTGGTTGCCTATTTGTGTTATCGCCTTTATTGGGGCTATGTTTTATGTTTTTTTCAAGGAGTAAAGTTATGTTCTACGAGCGAGAAATAGATTATTGGGATTGGTCGTATTTGGTTGAGGAACAATTAGATGCGAGTGGTTATGTAAAGTAATAGTTTAGGTGGTATGGATGAATTTGAAAGGGCTTGTAGTGAGTTTACTTCGGCTTGGGTGAGTGCATTTAAGGAAACGAACGATAAATTAAAGTTTTACGCAAGACTTTTGCGAAAGGATATAAGGCGATTGTCGTGCTATCTACGAGGTGGCAAACGCCCACGCTACTACCATACGAGCATTGAGCCAAAGCGACAGAATAGGACAAGAAAGAAACAACGATTAACGAGATTACAGAGAAGATGGAAAAGGCAGAAAAGATAAGTGTTAGCGATTTGAGCATTGGTGATTATGTCCGAGTGAAAATGTGCAAATGGGACTATGATGACCCCGACACATTGGATGCGAGAGTTTTGTCGATAGAGGGTAATAGTGTAGGAGTAGGTTATGACAATAGAGATATTCTTATGAGTGCCTTTGTTGATGACTTGCAACCGATACCTATTACCGCAGAGGTGTTGGATAAGAATGGGTTTGTAGATAATGGCGTAGGTCAGCACTATTTGAAATGTGGTAATGGCATTACCGTAAGAGTAGGTCGTAGCCCATTATTCCACGATGGTTGTTGGTTGGTGGCTACGGATAAGCAAGTAGATGAAACTATTTCTACGACTTGCGTGTTATTTAATGCAAGGCATATTCACGAGTTGCAACGAGCATTGCGACTTGCAAAGGTGGAAAAGGAGATAGTGGTATGAGAATAAAAATAGATAACCCAAAGAACATATACGAGTTATTGTTTCTTATCGTTGCGTTACCGCTTTTGTTAGTATTTATTGTGGTGTTACTCGCATTTGGGGTACTTATTGCTGTTTTATGTGTGCCACCTTTGATTGGCGTTGGCATTTATTATCTAATCAAGAAATTGTTTACGATTAAGTTATGAGCGAGCAAATTTTCGCACCCATAAACTACTATTCGGCAAGGTCGTTGATGCGATTGTTCGATGCGTGTTATAAGATGGGTGTTAGGGATGCGATAGAGGTGGGCGATACGCCTACTTGTTTGGAGTTTTGCGATA
>JAGCLL010000199.1 GCA_017647025.1 Alistipes sp.
GCTTGTGGCCTGTGTGTGGGTCGATCAACTCAGGGAACTCCTTGAAGATCTCCACACCCTCGTTAGCACGCTCACCGCACGCTACGATGACAATGATATCGGCCTCGGCCTGCTTCGAGATAGCGTGCTGAAGCACAGTCTTGCCAGCACCGAACGGACCAGGGATAAAGCCTGTTCCACCCTCTGCGAGTGGGTTGAATGTGTCGATTGCACGAACACCAGTCTCCATCACACGCGATGGACGTGGCTTCTCGGTGTAGCAACGGATAGCCTGCTTAACCGGCCACTTCTGCACCATTGTAATCTTGTACTCGTTATTGTCCGAGTCGGTTACAACTGCGATAGTATCGGTTACCTTGTACTCGCCAGCCTCGACAACGCTCTTTACGGTGTAGTTGCCAGTCATAATGAATGGCACCATAATCTTGTGAGCCACCCACTGCTCCTTAACCTCACCGAGCCAAGCACCAGCGGTTACCTTGTCGCCCGCCTTTGCCAATGGCTTAAACTCCCAAGTTGCCTCGAAGTCCACAGGGTCGGTAATCGAGCCACGAGCGATGAACAAACCGTCCATCTTCTCCAAGTCGTTCTGCAAACCATCATAGTTGCGAGAGAGCATACCCGGAGCCAAAGTTGCCTCGAGCATATGTCCCTCAAACTCTACTTTATCGCCGATTTTCAAGCCACGAGTGCTGTCGAAAACCTGCACATAGGCATCATCGCCTATAACCTTGATGACCTCTGCCATCATCTTGGTCTCACCTGCATAAACATGGCAAATCTCGTTCTGACCAACTGCTCCGTCAGCCTTCACGATCACGATGTTCGAGATGATACCATTTACTTTACCAGTCGTTTTCATTTATGTATCGTTATAATTTATTTATCATTTCCTTGCCGTCGAGTTCTGCAACGAGGCGATCGAACATCTCACGACCAACCTTTCTGTCGAGCACTGCCCAACGGGCTACCATATTCGCCTTTATCAGATATGCGATAACGGCGTTCAAGTCGAAGTAGTCAAAAGTTGTCAACTCCGAGAGCATTGCCCATCGGATATTATCAATTTTGCGCTCCTTCTCCACCATATTGTGTTCGTCAGCAACCGCAGCAACCAACGGCTCCACAAATGGCAACTCGGCACGCAGACCAAAGTCCGCAGCCGAACTACGAGATAACGACTCCGTAACCGAATCTCCACCTACAACAACCTGATCTACCGCTACACCCTGTCGACGAGCAACAGTCGCAGCCACAATGTTGCGAACAGTGCGGTCAAACTTCGACCACTCACGCAAAAGTCGTGATTTCGAAGCCTCGCAACTCTTGTAGTAGGCGGTCATCAGAGCCTTTGCAAATGGCTGAGTCAAGTCCACATTCTCATCAGCCTCCTCACTCTCTGGCGAAGCATAATCACGCACCACCTTCGCCATAGACTCGGCAAGGTGCGATGGCTGGCGCAACTCCTCGTCCAACTCCTCGCTCGAAAGGCGACCAAGTGGATTATATTTCGAAGAGCCATTGCGACGGCTGATTAAGTTCTCGCAGTCGTAGTAGGCGTAGAGCAACTCCACCGCCTTTTTATCGGACGATGAGAGCACCTCCATAACCTCCGCCAAAATAGCCTCAATATCGAAACCTTTGGTCTCGGCATCGAGCGCATACTCACGGAAGCCTGCTACGAGTGCATAATACGAAGTTGAGAACATAGCCTTATGCAAAGAGTATTTGTGAAACCTTCTCACGCAAGTACTCATCGAGCAACGCCTCGAATGACTCGTCGGTGAATGCGATGTAGTAACCACCGTCCTTCTCGCCTACCTTGAAGCCCGACTTAACCTCCTTCGAGTAGCCAACCTCAACGCCAGCAGCGAGCAACTCCTTAGTCGAAGCCTCGAAAGCCTTCGAAAACTCCGCCTCCAAAGCGGCAGGAAGCAATGCTTTGAGCGATACCTGCTCAGCAGCACCCGACCAGTTCTTTGCAACCTCCAAGAGCAACTTCTTCACGAACTCCGCATCTACGCAAGCAGCCTTAACAGCCTCGGTCGAGGTCTTTGCGATAATAGCGCCCGCCAATTCGGTCTTGATTTTAGCGACAGCCTGACGACCTGCCAACTGAATCTCAGTCATCGAGTTCTTTTCGGTGTCGGCAGCCTTGGTCTCCGCCTTCTTTACGATCTGCTCAGCCTCGGCAGTAGCATCAGCCAAAATTTTGGCAGCCTTCTCCTTAGCCTCCGCAACCAAACGGTCAGCCTCAACACGACCCTTCTCCAAACCCTCGCCATAGAGGCGCTCGGTCAATTCTTTGAGTTTATTCTCCATAGTTTTAGTTGATTGATTTTATGTTTTTTGTATTTTGATTCTCTCTGTTTTCACACGCACTTGTGCGCACATACGCACAAAATCTTTGCAAAGATAGTAAAAAAACGGAAAACGGAAAATAGAAAACGGAAAACTTTGATAAAAAGAGAGAAAAGCGATGACAACCACCGCTTTTCTCTCTAATTGCTTAACAACTATTTTGTATCCCTAAAATCGCCAGTCAGAACCAGCCACTCCCGAAAATCGCTTATGATTGAGTTGTTAAATGCCGAACTCCGCCTTGATAGCCTCGACAGCATCCAATCGCTCCCAGCCGAAGAACTCAACCTCACGCTCTACCTCAACGCCATTCTCTACAAACTTAACAGCCTTGGTATAAGGGCGATTACCGAAGTGTCCGTACGATGCAGTTGGCTCAAAAATAGGATTCTTCAAGCCGTAGCGCTTAACAATAGATGCAGGGCGCAAATCGAACAATTTACCAATGCGCTCGGCAATTTCACCCTCGCTAATTGAGAGTTTGTTTGTGCCGTAAGTATCAACATAAATCGACAATGGTTGTGCGATACCGATAGCATAACTCAACTGCACAAGAACCTCATCTGCAACACCTGCTGCAACCATATTCTTGGCAATGTGGCGTGCTGCGTAGGCTGCCGAACGGTCAACCTTCGACGAGTCCTTACCAGAGAATGCACCGCCTCCGTGTGCGCCACGACCTCCATAGGTATCAACGATGATTTTACGACCAGTCAAGCCTGTATCTCCGTGAGGACCACCGATAACGAACTTTCCGGTTGGATTTACATGGAGGATATACTCGTCGCCAATAAGGCTTGCCAACTCATCGCCTGCACGCTCCAAACGAGCCTTAACACGAGGGATAAGGATATTGCGAACATCCTCCTTAATCTGTGCCACATCTACATCCTCATCGTGCTGTGTCGAAACTACGATTGTGTGCACTCGCTGCGCCTTGCGGTCATCGCCATACTCGATTGTAACCTGACTCTTTGAGTCTGGGCGGAGATATGTCATAACCTCGCCCTCACGACGAATTACAGCCAACTCCTTCAAAATCACGTGCGAAAGAATCAGTGTCGCAGGCATCAACTCACGAGATTCATTCACTGCATAACCGAACATAATACCCTGGTCGCCAGCACCTTGCTCCTCCTCGGTAGCACGCACTACGCCTTGATTAATATCCGAAGACTGCTCGTGAATAGCAGACAAGATTCCGCACGACTTGGCATCGAACTGCAACTCGCTACGATTGTAACCGATACGGTCAATCACTCGGCGGGCAGTGCCTTGAATATCAACATAAGCATCCGAGCAAACCTCACCCGAAACAACAACCAAACCTGTGGTACAGAGCGTCTCGCAAGCCACCTTTGCCGAAGCATCACGACGCAAAAACTCGTCGAGAATAGCGTCCGAAATCTGGTCGGAAACCTTATCTGGATGTCCCTCCGAAACCGACTCTGATGTAAACAAAAATCCCATATCCAATAAAGTTAAAAGTTAAAAATTCAAAGTTAAAAGTGAGATCAAGAAATTCTCAATTCTCAATTTAACAATGTTGGGATTTGGCAGAACTGCCTCAAAAAAGAGTTGCCGGTTTAGCACTTTTTTATTGTGGTTGCAATCAGTCCAAATCCCTCCACATTTGCGGCGGCAAAGATACTACTAAAAAACGGAAAACTAAAATAGAAAACGGAAAACTTTCATTTTTTTTACTACCTTTGTACCAAATTACAATAAAAACACCTCAAAAAAACTACTATGAAAAAACTACTACTTATTCTTGTTTGCGCTTTGATGCAGGTTGCATTGGTGTCGGCTCGTCCAACATTCAACATCAAAGATTTTGGTGCAAAGGGTAACGGCAAGACATCTAACACCGTGGCTATCAACAACGCCATTAAGGCCTGCAACGAGGCTGGCGGCGGCATCGTAGTCGTTCCTGCGGGCAAGTACGCTTCGGGCACTATCGAGTTGCTCGACAATGTGGAACTCCACCTCGCAAAGGATGCGGAGTTGATTGCATCGCTCGACCTCAAAGACTACAAGCACTACCAGTGTCTTCGTAACGACTTTATGAAGTATAAGGTAGCATATACCGAGTACTGGAATCGCTCATTTATCCTTGCACAGAGAGTTAGCAACATCGCAATTACTGGCGAGGGTGTAATCAACTCTAACCACCTTGTAGACCCTAACGGTGAGGGACGCTCTCGTGGCCCGCACTGCGTAATGCTCGGCGAAGTTGATGGCGTAACCATTCGTGGTATTCACATCACCGAGGCTTCGAACTATGGCGTTATGGGTTACGAGGTTAAGAACGCCGTATTCGACAATGTACAGTTCACAAAGGGACACGACGGTATCCACCTTCGTGGTGCAAAGAACCTTATCATTCGCAACTGCTCATTCGAGACTGGCGACGACTGCATCGCTGGTGGATATTGGGAGAATGCTGTTATCAAAGACTGCTACATCAACTCGACCTGCAACGGTATCCGCATAATCTTCCCAGTTAAGGATTTGGAGATTTCGCACTGCGAGATGAAGGGCCCTGGCAAGTATGTTCAGCCTCACTTGCCAAAACTTACAGGCAAGATGATGGCGGCTGTTGTTATCCAGCCAGGCGCTTGGTGGGATGCTATCGGAGGTGTAGAAGATGTCTACATTCACGACCTCAAAATGGATTGCGTGCGTTGTGCCTTTGCTGCCGATTTGAAGGCTAATACTTGGTCGAAAAACCTCGTTGTGGAGCGCATCAAGGCTACAAATGTAAACTATGCAGCACTCCAAATCGAGAGTTGGAAGGGTGGCGTTTACGAAGATGTAACACTTCGTGATATAGATGTACAATACATCGGTCGCACCGACGAGAAGACCAAGCGTGAGTTGCAAATGCCTACACGAGAGTCACGCACCGTACCTTATTGGGCTATGTATGTGCGCAACATCAAGCACCTCGTAATGGAGAATGTGAACTTCACATTTACGGGCGAGGAGCATCGTACTCCTGTGGGTATTCACAATGTTGCAAAGATTGATATGACCAATGTCAAGGCGCAGGATACCGACGGTAAGGAGATGATTCACGCAGTGGATTGCCCACTCGTGCCGCTTGCACCATCAAAGAATTACATTCCGATTACTGTTCCTAAGGGGGCAAGATAGGAGTTGAGAGAATCTATTTGACAAGGCTCGAAAGGTGGTCTATCACCTTTTGAGCCTTTGCTTTTCCTACTATTTTAGCAACATCTTCGAATGAAGCATTGCGAATGTTGGTAATAGTGCGGAAGTGGCGCAGAAGAGCAGTGATACTCTTCTCGCCTACGCCCTCTATGCCCTCCAAGCCCGTCTGAATAAAGTTCTTACTTCGGCGATTGCGGTGGTGGGTGATGCCAAATCGGTGCGCCTCGTCACGCAGGTGGCAGATAACCTTCAATGGCTCGCCCGTACGACTCAGGTAGTATGGCATCGAATCGTTCGGATAGAAGACCTCCTCCAAGCGCTTTGCTAAACCTACAATCGGCACTCTATCATCAATGCCCAACTCTTTTAATACTGCATAGGCGCTCGAAAGTTGACCTTTGCCACCATCGACAACTATCAAATCGGGCAGTTCTGCCCCCTCCGCCAGCAAGCGAGAGTAGCGACGAGTCAAAATCTCTCGCATCGAGGCGAAGTCATCGGCTCCGACCACAGTTTTTATATTAAAGTGACGATACTCCTTGCGGGATGGTTTTCCGTCACGGAACACCACGCACGAAGCCACAGGATTGGTACCCTGCAAGTTGGAGTTGTCGAAACACTCGATATGGCGAGGCTCTTTTTTAAGGCGCAACTCTCGGCGCATCGCCTCCATAAGGCGGTCTGTATGGCGTGCAGGGTTGTGTATTTCGAGGTTTTTCAATCGCTCGGCACGGGTGGTCTTTGCCGAACGGAGAGAGAACTCCAACAAGTCGTGCTTCTCGCCTCGCTTTGGAACAAAGAAACTCACCCCATCGAACAACTCTTCGTGGGGCAACACCGACACCAAAACCTCTCGTGCCAACTCGCCTGCAACATTCTCCTTAATGTGCTGAATACCAAGCGTCATAATCTCTCTTTCGTCGCTCTCCACACCCACCGAGATAGTAGCAGTATGCACAGCCGTAATAGAGCCGTTTCGCACTCGCAAGAAGTTGCAGTATGCCTCATCGTCATCGACCAACAACGAGAATATATCCACATCGCCCATCTTGGCACTCACAATCACCGAGCGTGAGGCATAACGCTCCAACGCATCGAGGCGAGCCTTATAGCGTGCCGCAACCTCAAAGCGCAACTCCTCGGCTGCACGCATCATCTCGCCTTCGAGATAACTGCGCACAGGGCGTAAATCGCCCTTCAAAACCGAAGTTGCAATATCGACAAAGCCCTTATAATCCTCACGGGAACACTTGCCGATACAAGGGGCTTTACAGTTGCCCAAATGGTACTGCAAACAAGGGGCGTGTCGTCCTTTTGAAACACTCTCTTCACTCATCTTCTGGCGACAACTGCGCAGTGGCAACGCCTCACGAATAAAGTCGAGTACTGCCCTCTGGGCAGAGATAGAGCCATAAGGGCCATAGTACTGTGAGCCATCACGCACAATCTGACGAGTGGATAGCACTCGTGGAAACTCCTCGGCAGTAACCGCAATCCAGGGATAAGATTTATCGTCTTTCAATAAGATATTATAGCGTGGTTGCAAGGTCTTGATAAGCGAATTTTCGAGCAACAAGGCATCCGTTTCGCTATCGACCACAATATGGCGCATCGAGGCTATCTGTCGCACCATAACCCGAACCTTTGCCGAGTGGTCCCGACTCTCCACGAAGTAGGAGCGAACACGATTGCGCAGATGCTTCGCCTTGCCGACATATATTACCTCCCCTTTGCTATTCTCAAAGAGATAGCAACCCGCCGACATTGGGAGCATCGCAACCTGCTCTTTCAATGATATTTTATCGTTTATCGACATATTGCACCTCAAAGATACAAATTTTTGAGGAATTAAGAGGTTAATTTGGAAAATTAAACTTAACTTTGCGAAGATATAATCCGTAAAATCAAAATTTTAACCCCAAAATATGAAAAGAGCATTTACATCTCTGTGTATTTGTGCTGTCTTATCGCTTGCTGGTTGCATCGATAATGACTTCAACCTTGCCGACACATCGGGCGAGGTAAAACTCGGAGGCGAGGAGTTGATTGTACCTCTGGGCGAAATATCAGCAATCCGCCTCGGCGACATCATCGAGGATAGCGAATATCTCAACAGTAAGGGCGAAGATGGAGCCTACCAATTCAACTACTCGTCGTTTGGCGACGACCCTACAAAGTTCGAGAAAATATCGGTGGAGGGCATATCTATTCCTGCCATCACTGGTTTGTCTCCACAGTTGGAGCCTATTGGTTTTTCGTTCCAGTCGCTTCCGACTTTATTGTCTATGGCGGGCATCTTCCAGAGTTTTGATGTGGAGTACCCATCGCTCAATAACATTATGGAGATTGAGCCGATAAAGATGACCGAAGAGTTGAACTTCAACCTCCCAATATCGGGTATTGGCTCAATCGACGAGTTAAAGTTGGCACTCTTGAAGGCTAACGGATACGATGTCATCAAGAATAGTTACTCGTCGGAGATTGTTTTTGATGCAGAGATTACATTGTTGAAGGAGTTAAATAAGGTGGACTATGTGGAGTTCGGTTGCGATAAGCACCCATACGGAGCACCATTCGAGATAAAAGTTGACCTCAACGGTTTGCAGGGCGTTGTAGGCGGCGGAATTGCTAAAATTAACATCGAATTCCCAGAAGGATATTACCTTCGTGATGAGAGTGGTGCCGACTTCCCAAAAGCAACCCACAACATCCTCGCACGAGAGGTGGTCTTGCAGCCTAAGCAGAAGAGAGTGGAGTTTCTTGTCTACCTCCACCGCATAGATTATAGCGACCACAATGCCGTAGACGGAAAGTTGAATATCAACGACCACATCAAGTATAGTTATGAACTCGCCCTCAACCTCGGCGTAGGCGATTACAACTTGGAGTCTATGCCAAAGTTCTCTATCGAGTCTAAACCAGAGTATAAGGATGTGGAGGTGATTATCAACCACTTCGAAATGGAGGGTGCAAGTTACGCACTAAACTACACCTTCGACGGAATGCCAAGTATGGTGGATGTGGAGAAGGTTGCATTCAAAAACACCAATTTAACCTTCTCGTTGAAGGGTTTGGAGTGGATGGAAATCTTCGACAACAAGAGTAACGACATCCTGTCGCCCATCATCAAGGTTACCTTGCCAGAGTGTATGCACTTCAAGCAGAGTTCCGTATTCAGCAACAACACCTTATCTACCGATGCAAAGACCTTGGCAAATGGTGTAAACCTCGAACTCGAATATATAGACTGCAAAGCAAATGGCGTGAAGCAGGAGAATGGACAGTTGGTGATAAATTCAAACATCACCGCCGAGATTGACCTTCATAGTATGGACGGTCATACTGTGCTTGTATCGTCGCTCACACCTCCTAAAAACCCGCTATCAATATCGGTGGGCATCGCCGACACGCAACTTCAAATCGACACTGCAAACACTATCGTTAAGTGGAGTGGCGACCAGGTCTACGACCTTAATCTCGGCAACAATATCCCATCAATCTCGCAGAGCATTGATGTGCCAGAGATGATAGCCTCGGTAAAGGAGGTGGAGATTGGTAAGGCAAACAGCAACGGAGAGCCTGTTACTATCGCTTTCAAACTCGCAAGTTTGACAGCATTCCCTGTTGAGGAGGTGGATGTTGATGTTGCAGTTAACCTCGGCAAGTTGCTCCGACCTACCCAGCAGAGCATCGATAGTGGCATCATTCGCAAGAACGACAATGGCGACTACATCCTAACCATCAAGGAGGCTTGGCGACCAAACTCACAGGCGTTGCAGAAGAGTGTAGCGTTTGAGGCGATAGAGAATATCGAGATTAAAGATGGTAAAATCAGCCTCAACCAAAACTTCCCGGTTACTGGTTCTGTGAAAATTAAGGATGGACAAAGCATTGACACCTCGAAACTCGATGCGACAAAAATCGATATTGATGTCAAAATTGATGACATTGAGGTACGCACCTTCACTGGTGGCATAAACCTCTCGGTAGCGCCAGAGGAGATGGTTGTAGAGTTGGGCGACTTCTCGAATTTGGGAGTAAGCCTCAACAACCTTACACTCCACCCTATTCTCGACATCAAGTTGAAAGATAACCCTACAAATATCCCACTCAGCGGAGATATCACCGTTAAGACACTTGATAATAGTGGCAATGTCAGCAGAACCATCGAGGTGCCAACTATCAATATCGCAGGAAGTGGCGCAACCCACATTGTACTCTCTACACCTCGCAATGCTGCCAAGTACGAGGGCGTGGATGGCGTAACCTTCCTCGCCGTAGAGGGACTCTCGGAGTTGCTTGCCGACGGCATCCCTTCAAAGGTTGCAGTAAATATGGAGGTTAAGACCAACAAGGATGACATCCGCACCATAAACCTCGCCGAGGCAAAGGAGGGCTACAATATAGAGTACCAATACTCGGTAGTTATGCCTTTGGAGTTTGGTGGCGACACTAACCTCTCGTATGAGAGTACCATTACGGGATTGAATAGCACATTTGTCGAATTGGCCGACACAACCAAGGGGTTGAAGGTTGGCGATGTAGGTTTGATTGCCGAGTTTGGAACAACCATTCCATTCAACATCGTACTCTCGGCTTCGTTAATTAATGCTAACGGCACAACCGAGAATATCGACGCTCGACTCGATATTAACGACTGCCTGATTAAAGGATACAACAAGGATAACGGAGGCGAGAAGAGTGTTTCGAAGGTTGACCTCGACTTCGACCTTGGAGAGAGTCAGTCGCTCGAAGGGTTGCGAAATGCCGATGGCGTGCGCTTCAAGTTTACACTTTACAGCACTGGCGAAGGCTCAACGCTTAAAAGTTCGCAATATATTGACGGCAAGTTAAAATTGCGTCTGCGTGATGGCGTAACGGTAGATGTTTTCGACTTTATGAATGGTAATTTAGAAAATGCAGAGTAGGTTATGAAGAGTTATAATAAAATAGTAATCGTATTGGTTGCACTCTTTGCAACCTTGTCGCTTTCGGCACAGATGCGCACTGCATACTTTATGGAGGGTTCATACTTCCGTACCGATATGAATGCCGCACTCGCTCCCACACGAGGATATATCAAAATTCCTGTTGCTGGTGGATTGGGAGTTGATTTTCAGAACAACTACTTCTCGGTGAACAACCTCTTTTATAAGAGGAGCGACGGCATACACACCTTTATGAGTGGTGCTGTTTCGCCAGACGAGTTTTTGGGCAGACTTGCAAACAAAGGAAAACTAAGCGTCAACCTCAACACCTCGATTATTGGTATTGGCGCTCATACCAAGAAGTTATTTTGGAGCATAGGCCTAAATCTCCGTTCACAGACCGAGATGACACTCTCGAAGGATATGTTCTCCGCAATAAAAAACCTTTCGAATGGCTACTATGACTTGGGAAGCACCCACTTCTCAAATCGTGAGTATGCGGAACTCGGCATCGGAGTTGCCATTCCGATTAAGGAGTTTATGACCTTCGGTTTCAGAGCCAAAGGATTGGTCGGTTTGGCTGACATCTCGATGAAGATGGATAAGATGTATCTCGACATCAACGAGAACGCCGTGAGAGCAGAGTTGATGGGCGGTATTCGTGGCAACTGTTTGGCTCTCAATGGAGCGTATATACCGGGCGAAGAGTTTGATGTAGAGAATCTGCTCCAAACCGATGTCAACAAGTTGATGAATGGTACCAAGAGTTGGGGACTCGGACTCGACCTTGGATTTGAGTTCAGACTCCTCGACGACCATCTCAAAATCTCGATTGGAGCAAACGATATAGGCTTCATAAAGTGGTATGGAGGCTCTACCGTAAATGCTGACGGCAAGGCAAACTTCTCGTACGAGGGATTTAACCTCACCACTGGCGAGGCTAAACTCGACGGAGGTTTTAAGGCAGAATTAACACCTTCACAGGGCGAATATGTAACTCGCCTTAGTGCATCGCTCAATGCGGGTGTTGAGTATAACATCTTGAAGAACTGGATTGCATTTGGAGTGCTCTCGCACACCGAGTTTTGCCAGAACTTCACTCGCACCGAACTTACCGCATCGGTAAACTTCCGCATTATGCGCTGGCTCTCGACCTCATTCAGCCACACCTTCCTCAATGGCAATCAGCCGGGCGTGCTCGGTTGGGCGTTGAACATTCACCCTACGGGCTTCAACCTCTTCCTTGGCGCAGACTTTATCGACACTCGCTTTGCGATATACAGACCAGAAGGCTCTGCTATGGCTATTCCAATACCGCAGTATATGTCCTCTGCCAATTTCTATCTTGGCGTAGGCTTCAACCTCGGTCGCGCGAAGTATATGAAGTCTATGCAGAGAAAGAAGGATTTGATAAAAATGGAGGCAAAAGCCACCAAAAAGAGCAAGAAGGCTTAATTTTGCATTTTGAATTCTGCATTTTATTATGGATCAACCCAAGATTGAACGACTCCTTCGTCTGATGAAGATGATGACGAGTGGCAACCGCTACACCGTAGAGGAATTAGCGGAGCGACTCGACACATCCTATCGCTCGATTTATCGCTACATCGACACCTTCAAGGAGGTGGGCTTTGTTGTACATAAGGAGGAGGGTGCAGTCTATCGTCTTGGCAAGGAGAGCCCCTATTTTAAGGATATTTCGCAACTTATCCACTTTACCGATGAGGAGGCGCATATCGTAAACCAACTGATTGGCGCACTCGACGACACAAACACCTTGAAGCAGAATTTGCGTCGCAAACTCTCGTCGGTTTACAACTGTACATCACTTGCAAATAGCATTGTCAAGGGCAAAAATGCCGAGAATGTAAACCATATTATCGAGGCTATCGAGGAGCATAAACAGGTCGTTCTGCACGACTACTCCTCGTCGCATACGGGTTCGAAGCGCAATCGTGAAGTTGAGCCAATTGCCTTCACCACAAATTATGTGCAGATTTGGTGCTACGACCTCTCGGATGGCAAGACCAAAATTTTCAATACGGCTCGCATCGGTAGTGTCGAAATACTCGACTCCGAGTGGCAACACGAAGCCGAGCATCGCTGTGGTCAGATTGATATATTCCGCAATACGGGCTTTGAGCAGATGCGTGTAAGGTTGCGCTTGGGCGTTATGTCGCACAACCTCCTAATCGAAGAGTATCCCCTATCAGAACGAGATTTAACACAAGTTGATGATACCCATTGGTTGCTCGACACCGAGGTCTGCAACTATGCGGGTATAGGACGCTTTGTAATGGGACTTATCGAGGATATAGAGGTGGTTGACTCGCCCGACTTTGTGGAGTATCTTCGCAACAAAAGCAACTATCTAAGTGAACGATTATAGGGCACGAAGCAGGTCGCAAGGTGCTACCGCCTCCTGTTCGGGCGATATATTTCGCTCTCTCAATGCCCGTTGCAACATCGGCACACGAGCCATAAAGTGTGTATTTATCTTGCGAGGTGGGCACAACTCTATGCCCTGATTCTTATATATCAACCACACCAACTCCGAGCAGTAAACCTCCTCATTGTCGAAACTGAAATTGAGGTCATACCATCTGCCAATCCACGCCTCTTTGTCAATTGGCTGGGAGAGTTGTTGCGGTGGGCGTTTGATGATATACTTCTTACCTACTGACTTATCGATAAATCGCTCTACTGGAAGAATGCGCACCGTCGTATCTGCCTCCATAATCTGCACACCATCGGGCGTATTTACCGCTATGCCACAGTGGCTCCAAATAGACATCATTCCGAGTTTTATAAACTTCGATTGGAAGGAGCGAGTCTCTATAAACAATATATCGCCCTCACGCAGAGTAGACAAATCTCCACCTCTGCGGCACGAGCCACATAGCAGTACCAATAGTATAAGCAGTATCTTTTTCATCGTTTTCCGTTTTTACTCTCCCCACTCGTAGCGCTTGCCCTCGATACCGAGCATTGAAGTGATGCGCTCGGTTACTGTTTGGCACACCGCCTCAATATCTTGCGGAAGCGAGTAGAACGAAGGAGAGGCGGGTAAAATCACCGCACCAGCCTCGGTCAGCGTGGTCATATTGCGCAGATGTATCAGCGAATATGGCGTTTCACGCACCACAAAAATCAGTCGTCTGCGCTCCTTCAACATCACATCGGCAGCCCTCTCGATAAGAGTTTGCGACACGCCCGATGCCACTCTGCCGATAGTTCCGACGCTCGATGGTACAACCACCATTGCCTCCCATCGAGCCGAGCCACTCGCAGGCGAAGCGAAGAGGTTGCCATTATCAAACTCCTCTATCTTCTCGGACTTCGGCATCGTTTCGCCCTCGTGTGCCACTACCGCCCTCGCATTTGCACTATAAATTACGGCAATGCGCTCCACCTCTTGGCTGGCAACAAGCGCCTCCAAGAGTTGGCGTGCATAAATCGAGCCACTCGCTGCTGTTATTGCTACTACAACATTCATTATAACTCTATCGCTTTACATTTTAGACCTAACTCGGCAATGCGCTCCAATGTTTTGGGAAGGGCATAACTCATATTTGCGAATGATTTCTCGCTATCGTGGAAGAGAATTATCGCTCCCGCTTTAATGTGCGGTAATACACCTTGCAGACACATCTCTCCCGTTATTTTTCGACTATAATCGTAGGATATTACGCTCCACATAACAATCTTAAATCGCTGTGCAATTGCTCGCAATTGCGACGGTGTAAAACGAGCGTACGGAGGGCGAAAAAGGTCGCTCTGCACCAGAGTAGAGGCAAAATCTACATCCTCTAAATAGCGCTCCAATGACATCCTTGTACCCTTCTGGTGGGAGTAGGTGTGATTGCCTACACGGTGTCCCTCCGCCAAAATCTTCTCGTAGAGGTCGGGGTACATATCCACATTCTTGCCCAGCACAAAGAAGGTAGCCTTGGCGTTGTAGCGACGCAAGGTTGACAATATCCACTCGGTAATGCCCGGAGTAGGACCATCGTCAAAGGTGAGGTATACACCTCGCTCATCCTCGATTTGCCACACCAACTCGGGGAACATTTTTCGTATAAATTTCGGAGGGGCAATCTTCATAGTTATAACCACTTTTCCTAACTGCAAAGATATGGAAATTATTGCAAAAATTTTGCTGTTGCACAAAATATGCATAACTTTACCTCGTAAATTTACAATTTTATGAGGCGTTTTGTATCTATTTTGATTGGCGCAACACTCCTTTTTTGCGCTATGGGTTGCGATAGTTTTCGCTCATTGACAGGTAATACCAAAAAGACAGCACAAGGCTCGCCCTACGAGGTACTTGTAGTGTGCGATGGTCAGGAGTGGGAGAGCCAACTCGGCACCGACTTGAAGGCTTTGTTGCAAACTCCTGTCGATATGCTAAACCAAGTTGAGCCGATATTCGATGTGGTACGCATCACTCCGAGAGATTTCAAACATCTGCTACCTTCATATCGCAACATCTTGAAGGTGTTGTGTTCGCCCAAAATAACCGAAACAGCAATACTTGCGCAGTACGATGTTGTGGCTACGCCACAGATTGTACTCACCTTCCAAGGTCCTTCGATTGAGGCGATGTGCAACTACCTCGAACAGAATGGCAAGAGCCTCCTACAAGTACTCGAAATAGCGGAGCGCAACCGCACTCTCTCGATGGCAAAGAAGCAAGGCGCAAAGGCTCTCGAAAAGGAGATTAGAGAGGAGTTCGACATTACAATGCATATCTCGAATGGCTATCTATTCCGTGACGAGAGCGAGGATTTCCTGTGGGCATCTTACGAATACCCCGTAGCGAGTCAGGGATTTTTCATCTACACCCACCCATTCAACGGCAAGGCAAGCATCACCACAGAGGCTCTTGTGAAGGCTCGTAACGAGTTCGCAAAGCGCATTCCGGGTCCAAAGGAGGGTTCATATATGACCACCGTAAAGCGTATTCCAAATGTCGAAGACGACGGTTACATCGACTTTTTGCCACAACGCAAAGTGGTGAAGATAAATGGTCGTGAGTGGATTGAGTTGCGAGGTTTCTGGGATGTAGAGAAGGAGTTTATGGGAGGACCTTTCATAAGTTACACCACGCTCGACGAACGCACCGGCAAGTTGCTGACACTCGACTGCTATGTCTACTCGCCAAAATATGGCAAACGAAACTTCCTGCGCCCACTCGAACATCTTGTTTATGGAGTAGAATTTCCGCAAAAGAGAGATTAGTCCGATTTATTCAGTTTTATTTTGCGGTATAAAATAGTTTTTATACTTTTGCACCCGGAAATTTCTAATACATAAAATTATACAACTATGACAATTACAGCAGCTGATATCAAAATCGGTATGTGCATCGAGATGGACGGCAAGACATTTATTGTTGTCGATTTCCAGCACTGCAAGCCAGGCAAAGGTCCTGCATTCGTTCGTTCGAAACTCAAGAACTTGGAGAACGGTCGTGTTCTCGAAAATACCTTCTCGTCAGTAGGTATCAAGATTGAGCAGGTTCGTGTTGAGCGTCGCCCTTACCAGTTCACCTACGAGGATGACCTCGGTGCTCACTTTATGCACACCGAGACTTTCGAGGAGATCAACATCGAGAAGTCGCTCATCGAGAACTATGACCTTATGGCTGATGGCCAGATCGTTGAGGTTATGTACCACACTGATAAGGACATCGTTTTGGCAGCAGAGTTGCCACCAATCGTAGATATGGAGGTAACCTACACCGAGCCAGGTATCAAGGGTGATACTGCTTCGACCAACTCGTTGAAGCCAGCAACCGTAAACACTGGTGCTACTATCAAGGTACCTTTGTTCATCAACACTGGCGACAAGATTCGTGTTGATACTCGCACTCGTGAGTACTACGAGCGTATCAAGTAAGAGTTGCTTTCGAGCAAATAAGGGATGTTGGCAGTGGCTGACATCCTTTTTTTTGTGCAATAAGTACAATTTTTGCTATATTTGTGCCTCTAAAATAGCATATATGGAGTCGTTAAGAGAGTTATTCAAAATAGGAAATGGCCCGTCGAGTAGTCATACAATGGGGCCAAAGCGTGCAGCAGAGCAGTTTTTGGAGCGTTGCCCCGATGCTGAGGCTTTTCGTGTAACGCTATATGGCTCGCTTGCCGCCACTGGTCGTGGACACTTGACTGACAAGGCAATCGAGGCGGTATTGTTGCCCGTAGCACCAACCGAGATAGTGTGGAAGGCAAATGTTATCCTTCCATTCCACCCCAATGGTATGCGCTTCGAGGCGTTGCGTAATGGCGAGGTCTACGACGAGTGGGTGATATATAGTATAGGTGGCGGTGCTTTGGCAAACGAAGATACCAAGCCTGCCGACAAAAAGCAGATTTACACAATGAGCACCATCGAGGAGATTAAGGATTGGTGCTATCGTGAGGGTAAGACCTACTGGGAGTATGTGGAGGAGTGCGAAGGCAAGGAGATTTGGGACTTCCTCGACAACATCTGGACAGTGATGTGCGAAACTATCGAGCGAGGTTTGAACAACGACGGTGTACTTCCTGGCGGGTTGAAGGTGGCTCGTAAGGCAAGTACCTACTTCGTGAAGTCGAAGAGTTTTACCGACTCACTCGCTACACGAGCAAAAATATACGCCTACGCCCTTGCCGTAGCCGAGGAGAATGCTTCGGGTGGCAAAGTGGTAACAGCGCCAACTTGTGGCTCGTGCGGAGTATTGCCAGCGGTAATCTATCACCTCACCACATCACGAGAGTTCCTTCGTATTAGAGTACTGCGTGCGTTGGCTACGGCAGGTCTGTTCGGCAATGTCGTAAAGACCAATTCGAGTATATCCGGCGCAGAGGTTGGATGCCAAGGCGAAATAGGCGTGGCGTGCGCTATGGCGGCTGCGGCTGCGTGCCAACTCTTTGGTGGCACACCTGCGCAGATCGAGTATGCGGCAGAGATGGGATTGGAGCACCACTTGGGCTTGACCTGCGATCCTGTATGTGGTTTGGTGCAGGTACCTTGCATTGAGCGTAACGCCATCGCTGCGGCTCGTGCCTTTGATGCCAACACCTACGCAACTCTATCGGATGGCTCACACTTGGTGTCGTTCGATAAGGTGGTCGATGTGATGCACGAAACGGGACACAACCTGCCATCGCTCTATCGTGAAACCTCCGAAGGAGGCTTGGCGAAGAAGGTACAGAGGTAGCCTGCGGCATCAACCAAAAGAGTATAGAGGGTGTTTTTGGAGAAATTTTCTAAAAAACACCCTCTTGCATTAACAACCTGACTATTTTTACCATATCTTTGCACCGCAGTTAGGTTATTATTTTTCAATAAATAGGTTTTTAACACAATTTACATTTTAATAAAAGGAGATGAAACCTCATTTTTCAATCGATTTTCGCCCAAAGTTGTTCGACACTTTGCGCAACTACAACGGAGAGAAGTTCGCTAAGGATGTTATGGCGGGTATCATTGTTGGTATCGTGGCTATTCCGTTGGCAATCGCCTTTGGTATTGCATCGGGTGTAGGCCCAACCGAAGGTCTTGTAACCGCAATTATTGCGGGATTTCTAATCTCGGCATTCGGAGGCTCACGCGTGCAGATTGGTGGCCCTACCGGAGCATTTATCGTTATTATCTACGGCATTATCCAGCAGTTTGGCGTTGGAGGTTTGGCCATCGCCACCATTATGGCGGGCATTATGTTGCTATTGATGGGCATATTCAAACTCGGCTCGATTATTAAGTTTATGCCCTACCCTATCATTGTGGGCTTCACTGCGGGTATCGCCGTAACAATCTTCTCGACACAGATTAATGACCTCTTGGGACTCGGCATCAAAGATGTTCCAGCGGAGTTCTTCGAGAAGTGGGCTTGCTACTTTGCAAATATCGGTCAGATTAACTGGTGGGCTTTGGGTATCGGCTTGGCTTCGATTTTGATTATCGTCTTCACGCCTAAAATCTCGAAGAAGTTGCCTGGCTCGTTGCTCGCAATCGTCATAATGACAGCCTTTTGTTGGGCTTTGGAGCGCTTTATGGGCATCCACCCAGTAGCAACTATCGGCGACCTCTACGAGTTGCCATCGGGCTTGCCTGCATTCCGTCTTCCTTCGCTTGGTGAACAGCCAATCTGGACAACCATTCAGCAGTTGCTCCCAACCGCATTTACAATCGCAATGTTGGGTGCTATCGAGTCGTTGCTCTCGGCTATGGTGGCAGATGGTGTAATCAGTTCACGCCACAACTCAAACACCGAGTTGATGGCACAAGGTGTTGCAAACATCGTGGTTCCATTCTTTGGCGGTATCCCTGCTACGGGCGCTATTGCACGAACAATGGCAAATATCAACAATGGTGGTCGCACACCAGTTGCAGGTATCGTACACACAGTTGTTCTTTTGCTTGTTTTGCTCCTTTTGGGAGGCTTGGTAGGCGCTATTCCTATGCCTTGCTTGGCAGGCGTGTTGATTATGGTATCGTACAATATGAGTGGCTGGCGCACTATTCGTTCAATGTGTCGTCAATCACGCTCTGATATCGCAATTCTCTTCACCACAATGCTTTTGACCATCATCTTCGACCTCACAATCGCTATCGAAGTTGGTTTGATTTTGGCAGTAGTTCTCTTTGTACGCCGTATTATGGAGACCTCGAAGATTTCGGTTTTGCGCGATGAGATGGAGTTGCACAACGACGGCGAGGAGGGCGATGTTCACCTCTCTATTCCGAAGGGTGTGGAGGTCTACGAGATTAATGGCCCTCTCTTCTTCGGTATCGCTACAAAGTTCGAGGAGATGACCTCAATGCGTGATGCAATGCCTATCCGCATCGTGCGTATGCGTAAGGTGTCATTTATCGATTCTACTGGCTTGCACAACCTCGAAATTTTCATCGAGACTGCAATCAAGGCTGGACAGAAGATTATCCTTTCGGGTGTAAATAAGCGTGTTTATAACTCTATCGAGCGCATCGGTCTTGTGGATAAACTCGGCAAGGAGAATGTACTCGACCACATCGACAAGGCGTTGGAGCGTGCCAACGAGTTGGTCAATCAAAACCAGTAGATGTAGGTTGGTATAAAAACAGATAGTGGAGGACTTGTTCAAGTCCTCCACTACTGTTTTAAGTAAGGTCGATTACTGTGCAGGAGTCTCTGCTGGTGCAGGAGCAACCTCTGCTGCCGGAGCAGCCTCAGCAGGAGCAGCCTGTGGGCACTCTGCTGCCTTAGGGCAAGTTGCACACTCTGTTGCAGGCTTATCACAGCAAGATGCTGCCTTCTTTGGCTGACCACAGCACGATACCATTGCTACTGATGCGAGGGCGATAATCGCCAATGTCATAATCTTCTTCATAATTGTAAAAGTTTTTTAAGGTTAAACTTCCGTTTGTTCAATACAAATTTATGAATAGTTTTTTGAAAAACAAATAATATCCCACATTTTTTGGGTAAAATGCCATTTTTAATGGGTGAATTCGCCAACTTCTATACTCTCACGCATTATAAACGCCTTGGGGAAGGTGTGACGCAAACGACCGAGAAGGATTATCGCCTCCTCCTGCGTTGTACAGTTCCCTACCGCCACTTTGAAGTATGGATTCTCGTAGGTGAGGTAGGTGCGTTCCTGCGGAAATAGGAGCGCAAAGTTCTCTTGCGCCGCAACAGCATCTCGACGAGCGCTCTGGCTATTACTCATAAATATCACTATGCGATAGCCATTTACACTCTTTGGTGTCGCTTCGAGATTTGCGCCTACAATAGTTGCAGCATCACCATGCTCGGAGATTTGCACCGTTTGGCTGATTGTTGTCAGCGAATCGAGTTGCGCAGGGACGGAGAGTTGCTCCTTAATGCTCTTGCGAGGAGTTACCTCCTGTGGGGCAACCTCTGGCGTAGGTGTTACAACATCTTGTGCCGACACCGAAATTGCGGATAGAAGCGCCAAAAGCGAAACTATATACTTCATATTACATTACTTTTTGAGTCCTAAATTAAATTGTCGAGCCAACTCTTCGAGCGACACATTCTGGCTCTCGAATTGGCGATGCGAGGCAAATGCTGCAACCGAAACCTCATAGTCGATGGTTATACCTGAAAAATCGCCCTTACGCAGTCTATTAAAGACCGACAATGCGGCGATTGGATTTGCAAGGGTTATACGCAGTGGAACAACCACCTGCGAACAGCGACGGCGTGGCAGAAGCACCTCGCCATCGAGAGAAAGTCGTGCCACCTTGCGACCACCCTGCTTAACAAAGGCGTTAGCAGTTACGATGCGCATATTCGAGGCGGTATTGTTTGCTACGGTGAGAGTTAGTCGCCAACCTTCACTAATTGAGCCGCTAACCTTATCGAGTGAAACCACCTGAAACTTATGCTTGCGCTGACGCATACCGCCCTGCGAGGTACAACCTGTCAAACCGAGTACCATAGCCACGCAAAGGGCAAGGAGTGTATATTTTATATATCTCTTCATCGTAGGTTACGCTTTATGAGCAATGTAGATATGAGCAATGCCGAATGATTGCGACTTGCGCTTAATGCTGTCGAAGCCGACCTCTTCGAGGAGAGCCGAAAACTCCTTGGGCGAAGCAAATCCATCGATTGACTCTGGCAAGTAGGTGTATGCAGTGGCGTGTTTCGACACCATTCGACCTATTGCAGGTAGAATGTAGTGAGAATAGAGGCGATAGCACCAGCGCACCAATGCAAAGCGAGGATTCGAGAACTCCAAAACCACAAGGTGTCCGCCACGCTTTATCGTGCGCATCATCTCGGTCAGCGCCTCCTTCTGATGCTCGAAGTTACGCACTCCGAAAGCCACCGTTGCCGCATCGACAGCCTCATCAACAAGTGGAATATCCTCGGCATTGCACTCGGTGAGAGTGATACGCTCCGAAAGACCAAGACGCTCTATTTTCTGCTTTGCAACAGCCAGCATCTCGCTCGAAAAATCGGCTCCATAGATGGTTGAGCCTTCGATTTTGCGAGCCAACGCAATGGCAAGGTCGCCTGTACCTGTTGCCATATCCATAATGTGTTTTGCTCCAAGTCGGCGCACAATACGCACCACACGCTTACGCCACAACTTATCGATGTCGAGCGACAAGATATGATTTAATCGGTCGTAGGTTGGGGCAATATCGTTGAACATCCCCCGCACCATTTCGCTTTTACTCTCCTTATTCATCGTTCTGTTAGTTATATTTTATCGCATCAGCAACCTTTATTCGCCCCACAATCGAGGTGGCAAGGTGGGTTACAACGAAAATTATCGCTATAAAAAGTATATTTACCGCAACAATCCACCCTGCACTGAGGGCTACGGGAACCTCTCCGAGGAAATAACCCGATTCGTCGAGTTTTACAAGGTGGAGATACTTCTGCAAGAGAAGCAATCCCAACGCCACAATGTTACCTATGATTGTGCCAAGAGCCACTATACGCATAGCCCGATGGGTGAAGATGCGACGCAGCACACCATTCTGCATACCCATTGCTTTGAGCGTGCCAATCATTCTGGTGCGCTCCAACACAAGTATAAGCAGGGCGGTAACCATATTGAAAATTGCCACAACCAACATAATTGTAAGCACAACCGCCGCATTCACATCGTGTGTTTCGAGCCAACCGAATATGTCGGCGTGGCGCTCTCGTGAACTGACCGCAAAGAGATTCTCCTCACCCTCGTACTCACGCATCAGGCGAAGATTTATAATGTCGGCACTCTCCTCGGCGAAGTCGCTATCGTATAGGCGTACGGAATAGCCCGAAATCTGCGATGGCTCCCAGCCATTCAACTTCTGCACATTGCGGATGTCGGTCAGAGCCAACTCCGCACCCGTTTCGCCAAGTGCCGAGCGGTATATGCCACACACTTTGAACACCTCACGACGAGGTGCTTCGCCCTCCAACAATAGCAGTTCTACTCTCGCTCCACACTCTGCACCAATTTTTTCGGCTACCGACTTTGAGAGGAGCAACTCCTTGCGTCTACTCTCCTCCATTCGAGGTGTGATACCCTCCTCCAAACGCTCCGAGAAGAGAGCCATATCCGCCTCGTTACCAATACCTTTGAGGGCTATGCCCACAGCCCCCTCTTCGCCACGAACTACACAACTACGCAGGGCATATCGCTCGATATGGGCAACATTTTTGGTAGCAACAAGCACCATTCGCAATTCCTCGCCATCGGATATGGGGTGGAGTTCTGGTTGTCGCTCGCCGTATGGGTTTGAAATTGTTATATCGGACATTGTTCCCGACACCAGAGCCGAAATCTGCTCCTTGAAGCCGAGTATCACCGAGAGTGTAATAACCACCACCGCAATACTTACCGCTACGGCAGCCGTAGCGATGCGCACCATCGCATTTTGCGACGATGTACTACGACTGGCAATATAGTGGGCAAGGTTTCTCATTTAGTGAGTAGTGAGTAGTTAAAAAATTTGACCTATTGAGGGTTAATACTCAATCTTGTCTTCTTTTTCGCTCCAAGCCCTAAACCCTGCAAGCGCTTCATCTCGCATAAAGTTGTGGCAAGGTATTGTTCGCAATGCGTATGGTTTGGCAATTTCATCATAAATAAACGAGTCGTCGAAGTTTATCGCCTTGGCGTCATCCTTCGTATTGCCATAGATGATGCGCTCCACGCCCGCCCAATAGAGGGCGCTCAAACACATTGGGCAAGGCTCACACGAGGTGTAGCAGGTCGAGCCCTCCAACTTAAAGTTTTTCACCTTGGCACACGCTGCACGAATAGCACTCACCTCGGCGTGAGCCGTTGGATCGTTATTGGCAGTAACACGATTGGTGCCTGTGGCTATAATCTCGCCATTGCGAACTATAACCGCACCAAAAGGACCTCCTCCGTTTGCAACATTTTCAATAGAGAGTTCGATGGCTTTCTGCATAAATTCTCTATCTTCGGCTGTGAATTTGTAATCTTCCATAGATGACAACTCTCTTTTTTGGCAAAATTAAACAATTTTTTGTATTTTTGTGCGTAATAATAACGATTAAGTAAACAAAAATCGTACACAAGATGTTTTTGAATCTATTACAAGCCTCCACCGAGGCACAAAGTCAACTTATGACAAACCTCACTACAAGTGAGGCATTCTTGATGGTAATAATCGTTGGTGTAGCGGGTATGTTGGTGCAGTGGCGCTTACGCTCGGTGATGGCTAAATACTCCAAGGAGCCTCTCCCTGGCAATATGACCGGCGCAGAGATTGCCGAGAGAATGTTGCGTGAAAATGGAGTGGGAGATGTTCGTATAACCCATACGGGAGGCTATCTCACCGACCACTACAACCCTGCAACCAAGACTGTAAATCTCTCGGATGAGATATTCTATGGTCGTTCGATTACGGCAGCAGCAGTGGCTTGCCACGAGTGCGGACACGCTATACAACACGCTCAGGGTTATGCCCCATTGAAGATGCGCTCGGCACTTGTTCCGCTTGTAAACTTCTCGTCGCAGGCGGCTACTTGGCTCATTATACTTGGATTGATTATGACCGCCTCATCGGGTAGTCAAACTATGTGCTGGATAGGTGTGGGATTGATGTGCGTTTCGGCACTCTTTGCCATCATCACCCTCCCCGTAGAGTACAACGCCTCAAATCGAGCATTGGCGTGGCTCAAAGAGCGTCAGGTGCTCGTTGGAGAGGAGTTGGATGGTGCTAAAACATCGCTCCGCTGGGCAGCACGAACATACCTCGTTGCTGCATTGTCGGCAATAGCATCAATCTTGTACTATGTTGCACTTATCAATGGCAGAAGAAGAGATTAAACAAAAAAACTTGAAATAATATGAAGAGACAGACAAAACTTATTATCGGACTTGCAATTGCGATTATTTCGTTGTGTATTAGCATATTGCTCATCACCGATGTAATCCCAACATCACCGAAGAAGCCAAAGTACATTTTCTACTTTATCGGTGACGGTTTGAGTTTCAATCACATTCTCGGCACCGAACAATTCTTCGCCGTTAAAGAAGGCAAGGCAAAAGTTGAGCGATTAAACTTCTCGAAATTCGATACTCGCAACTTTGTAACCAACTACTCGGCTTCGCACCCCGTTACCGACTCTGCCGCAGCAGGCACTGCCCTCGCTACGGGTTGCAAGACTGCAAACTCCTATGTAGGAGTAGACATCAACGGCAATGAGTTGCGTAACCTTACCGATGTGGCATCGGAGCAGGGATATATGGTGGGTTTGGTGACCAATGTTGGAATCAACCACGCCACCCCAAGCAGTTTCTACGGTCATACCTCAAACCGCTATGGTTTTCCGAAACTCGCTGACGACTACATCGCAAGCCCTGTGGCGTTTATCTCTGGTTCGACAATTATGGACTTGAAGAGCGCTCCTGCCGATGCAAATATGCCATTAATCACCACCCTCGAACTTGCCGAGCGAGTGCGCAATGCGGGCATTCTCCTCACACTCGACGCCGAGGAGGCTGCAAATACAAAGGGACAGCGAGTGGCTCTCGTTGCAAACGACAAGGAGAACAAGCATGTTCCATATGTCATCGACCGCAAGGGTGGCGAATTGACGCTCCTCGATAGTTCACGAGCAGCCATCAGTTATCTCTCGAACAATGCCAAAGATGGTTTCTTCTTGATGGTAGAGGGTGGAAAACTCGACTATGCTGCCCACGAGCAGGATGCTGTTACAACATTCTACGAGGTGCGTGAGTTTGCCCAAGCGGTAGGTCTTGCGTTGGAGTTTGCAAAGCAACATCCTCGTGAAACGCTCATCGTTGTAACTTCCGACCACGAAACGGGCGGTATGGCACTCGGTTGGGATCACTACGAGGTGCGTATGGAGCGATTTATGGCACAGAAGGCTTCGGCTATCGAGATGACAAAGATTATTCAGAAGATGCGTGCCGAGGGTAAGCGCAATTGGAGCGACTACAAGCAGGCTCTCAGCGACAACTTCGGTTTGTGGTCGTTGGTGCCAGTATCGAAGGAGGATGAGGCGAAGTTGAAGCACGACTTCTACGACATCTTTATGAAGTATGGACCTATGGTTGATGGTTTGTACAACAAGAGCGAGTTCTTGATTTATGACGCTATGCGAATACTCAACCTGTCGGCATCAATCGATTGGACAAGTATGTATCACACAGGTATGTACACCCCAATTTTTGCAAACGGTGTAGGCGAAAAGGCTTTCCTCGACTGCCGTGACCAGACCGATATTCCAAAGACTATTGCACGCCTTATGGGAGGTGAACTATAATAATTGAGAATTGAAAATTGAGAATTGAGAATTATTTGAGGTTATAAAACGCTGAGTATAAGTAATTCTGCATTTTGCATTTTGAATTAAGACTATGTACACTTTCGATCACGGATTATTCCTTTGGCTCAACTTCGATGGAGGTAAGGTGATGGATTTTGTTATGAAGAGCATATCTGGTACAGCGATGTGGATTCCGCTTTACCTGCTTATCATCTATCTCGTATGGCGTAAAGTGGGTTGGCAGAGAACTATTGGCTTTGTCGTTTGCTTGGCTTTGGCTATCGGTTTCTCGGATATTGTCTGCGGAATTTTCAAGCACTCTGGCCCACTCAAAAACTTGTGGCCATCATTCCCAGTGCGACCTCGCCCAATGTGCACCGAGGAACTTAAAGGGTTGATACACACCTTGGAGCACCCGACAAGAGTTGTCTATGGCACTGTTTCGGCTCACGCTGCTACGACCGTTGCGCTGGCGTGGATGTCGGCATTGGCCATTCGCCGAAATTGGTATAACTGGCTGATTGGTGTTTCAGTGGTACTTATCTGTTACTCCCGTATCTATCTTGCCAAGCATTTCCCTATGGATATCCTCCTCGGAGCGATAGTGGGCACGATTTTGGGACTTTCGATATTTTTCCTTTGGAAAAAGTTTGACAAAGTAATTGAAAAGTCGTTGAAATAGTCTATCTTTGCGCCCGAAAATAAGAGAAAAACAAAAAACGATATAAATTTTATGGAACATTTGAGTGAACAAGAACAGTTGCGCCGTAATTCGCTTCAAGCGTTGCGCGACCTCGGCATCAACCCTTATCCTGCCGAGAAGTTTGATGTGTCGGCTAACGCTGCGCAGATTGCAGCCGAGTTCGATGCAGAGCCACAGAAGTTCGAGAGCGTAACCATCGCTGGCCGTATTATGAGCCGCCGTATTATGGGTAGCGCATCGTTCTTCGAGTTGCAGGACCACACAGGTCGTATTCAGGTCTATATCCGTCGTGACGACATCTGCCCAGAGGGTGATCCAACACTCTACAACACCGTATTCAAGAAGTTGCTCGATATTGGCGACTTTATCGGCGTTGAGGGTTTTGCTTTCCGCACCAATACTGGCGAGTTGTCGGTACACTGCCGTAAGTTCACCGTATTGTCGAAGTCTATCCGCCCACTCCCAATCGTTAAGGAGAAGGATGGTCAGCAGTTCGACGCATTGACAGACCCAGAGGTACGCTACCGTCAGCGCTATGTTGACTTGGTGGTTAATCCAAAGGTGCGTGATGTATTCGCAAAGCGTGCGAAGATTATCGCTACTATGCGTGAGTACTTCAACCAGCACGGTTGCTTGGAGGTTGAGACTCCTATTTTGCAGCCAATTCCGGGTGGTGCTTCGGCTCGTCCGTTTATCACTCACCACAACGCACTCGATATCGACTTCTATATGCGAATTGCAACAGAGTTGTACTTGAAGCGTCTTATCGTAGGTGGTTTCGATGGTGTTTACGAGTTCGGCAAGAACTTCCGTAACGAGGGTATGGATAGAACTCACAACCCAGAGTTTACCTGTATGGAGATCTATATCGCATACAAGGACTACCGCTGGATGATGGAGTTCACCGAGAATATGTTGGAGCGTATCGCTTTGGCAGTGAATGGCACTACCGAGGTTGAGATTGATGGTAAGCAGATTTCATTCAAGGCTCCATTCCGTCGTTTGACAATGACCGACGCTATCCGTGAGAAGACCGGCTACGACATCACAGGTCAGAGCGAGGCGGAGTTGCGTGAGGCTTGCAAGCGATTGAATGTTGAGATTGACGACACTATGGGTAAGGGCAAGTTGATTGACGCAATCTTTGGTCAATACTGCGAGGAGGATTTGGTACAGCCAACCTTCATCTGCGACTACCCAATCGAGATGTCGCCACTCTGCAAGCGCCACCGTGATAATCAGGACTTGACCGAGCGTTTCGAGTTGTTCGTTGCGGGCAAGGAGTTGTGTAACGCATACTCGGAGTTGAACGACCCAATCGACCAGTTGGAGCGTTTCCAGGAGCAGATGCGATTGTCGGAGCGTGGCGACGACGAGGCGATGTTTATCGATATGGACTTCGTTCGCGCATTGGAGTACGGTATGCCTAACTGCTCTGGTATGGGAATGGGTATCGACCGCCTCACAATGTTTATGACCGGTCAGACCTCGATTCAGGATGTATTGTTCTTCCCAACGATGCGACCAGAGAAGAAGGTTGTGGCAGATGCGGAGGAGGTTTACACCGAGGCGGGCATCCCTGCCGAGTGGGTTGAGACTATCCAGAAGATGGGTTATATCACCCTCGAAGCCTTTGCAAACACTGCAAAGAGTGGCGGTATGAAACTCTTCAACGACCTCTGCGGCTTCAACAAGAAGAACAAGTTGGGCTTGGCTACCGCCGAGATTAAGGCGTGGATTGAGTCGCAGAAGGAGGAGTAATTAAAACGAAAACAAAAAGTTTAACTTAAATTAAATATTTGAAAACTATGGCAAGAAAGAAGATTGTTGCAGGTAACTGGAAGATGAACACAGTACCAGCAGAAGGTGTTGAGTTGGCAAAGAATGTTGTTGCAGGTCGTGGCGAGGTTTGCGAGTGCGTAAACTTTATCGTTTGCCCTCCATTCACCCACCTCTCACAGGTTGTAGAGGCTGTTAAGGGCTCGGATATCGCAGTAGGTGCTCAGGATTGCGCTACCGAGGCAAAGGGTGCTTACACTGGTGAGATCGCTGCTTCGATGATTGCAGCTCTCGGTTGCAAGTATGTTATCCTCGGCCACTCGGAGCGTCGCCAGTACTATGGTGAGACTTCGGAGACTTTGAACAAGAAGATGGCTCAGGCTTACGCTAACAACCTCATTCCAATCTACTGTGTAGGTGAGAACTTGGAGGAGCGCGAGGCAGGTAACCACTTCGCAGTTTGCAAGGCACAGATTGAGGAGGTAGTATTCAACCTCACCGAGGAGCAGTTTGCTAACCTCGTTATCGCATACGAGCCAGTTTGGGCTATCGGTACTGGTAAGACTGCTACTGCTGAGCAGGCACAGGAGATTCACGCTTATATCCGTGAGGTTCTTCGTGAGAAGTTTGGTGCTTTGGCTGAGGAGTGCCCAATCCTTTATGGTGGCTCTTGCAAGCCTTCAAACGCTGCTGAGATCTTCGCTAAGGAGGATGTTGACGGTGGTTTGATTGGTGGTGCAGCACTCGTTGCAGGGGACTTCCTCGCAATCGGTAAGGGTTTCTAATTAGAGCCTGATACTAAACTCTTTGGGCTGCTCGTATGAGGGCAGCCCAATTTTATAAAAAACTATGCAAGAGAGATACATCAACATTAACGACTACGACTATCCACTACCCGACGAGCGAATTGCGAAGTTTCCGCTCTCGGAGCGTGATTCGTCGAAGTTGCTCATCTATCGTCATGGCGAGATTTCCGAAAAGCACTTCTCAGACATTGGCGAGGTGTTGCCCGAGGGTTCGTTGCTCGTATTTAACAACACAAAGGTGGTGCGTGCAAGACTCGTTATGCACAAACCTTCGGGTGCTCGTGTCGAGGTCTTTTGCTTGGAGCCTCACGCTCCTGCCGACTACGAACACGCTTTCGCAGTAAAGGGCGAGTGCGAGTGGTCGTGCATTGTGGGCAACCTCAAAAAGTGGAAGGAGGGTGCCGTGCAGATTCCGTTCGAGTACGAGGGCGAGAACTATACCTTGCAGGCCTATATCGCCGAGCGAGGCACTCGTGAGCACATTGTCCGCTTCGAGTGGGGCGCACCGATGACCTTTGGCGAGTTGTTGGAGTATCTCGGTCGCATTCCTATTCCGCCATACCTCAATCGTGAGAGTGAGGAGATTGATAACACTCGCTACCAGACGGTCTATTCTCGTTTTGAAGGCTCGGTGGCAGCACCTACCGCAGGTCTGCACTTCACCCAGCCACTTATCGAACAGATGAAGGCAAAAGGTTTCGACTTTGCCGAGGTTACTCTCCATGTTGGCGCAGGCACATTCCTCCCCGTAAAAGACGAAGATGCCACCAAACACGCAATGCACACCGAACACTTCGATGTTACCCTTACGACATTGCGCAAACTGCGTGCAAACTATGGTAAGATTGTGGCGGTTGGTACAACTTCGGTGCGAACTTTGGAGTCGCTCTCGGCGTTGGCGTGGCGAATTAAGAGTGGCAAGGCTTACGACTACACAACGGTAGGACAGTGGGAATTGTACGACCTCCCTGCCGACTTTTCAGGGGTGGAGGCGCTCGATATACTTATCACATATATGGAGCAATCGAACTTGGAGCGTCTACACGCTGCTACCGAGATTATGATTACTCCACTTGGCTACAATTTCCGCATTGTGCGTAATATCGTAACCAACTTCCATCAACCCAAATCGACCTTGCTTTTGTTGGTGTCGGCATACCTCGGTGAGGATTGGCACAAGATTTATGACTATGCGTTGTCGCACGATTTTAGATTTTTATCTTACGGCGACTCATCGCTACTAATTCGATAACAATATGCAACACAATCCAATCATCGTGGCTCCTGCCACAGCACTCGGAGGCGCAATTGCTGTTCTTCGTATGAGCGGCGAGGGCTCAGTAGCGTTGTGCGACCGCATCTTCAAAGGGCGCAAACCCCTTGTAGAAGCGAAATCTCACACCATACACTATGGTACAATCTGCGACGATGAGCGTGTTGTGGATGATGTTGTAGTGGCTATTTTCCGTGCGCCACACTCCTACACAGGCGAAGAGTCGGTAGAGATTTCGATTCACGGCTCACGCTATATTGCGCAAGAGGTTATTCGCCTTTTGTGCGAGCAGGGCGCACAGATGGCTATGGCGGGTGAGTTCTCGCAACGAGCCTTGGCAGCCGGCCGCATCGACCTCTCGCAGGCAGAGGCTGTGGCTGACCTTATAGCCTCGGACTCTCGTGCAGCACACGCTGTGGCGGCTACGCAGATGCGTGGAGGATATTCGGAGATTTTGGAGGGGTTGCGTGATAAACTGCTCAATATCACCACCCTACTCGAACTCGAACTCGACTTCTCGGAGGAGGATGTGGAGTTTGCCGATCGTGCTAAATTGCGCTCTATGCTCGAAAAAACCGATAGCGCAGTGGTGCGACTTATGGAGTCGTTCAAGGTTGGAAATGCCATTCGTGAGGGCGTGGCAGTTGCGATTGTTGGCCGCCCAAATGTTGGTAAAAGCACCCTCTTAAATCGCCTTGTTGGAGATGATAGAGCAATGGTGTCGGATATTGCAGGAACTACTCGTGATACCATCGAGGAGAGCGTTGTGATTGATGATATTCGCTTCCGTTTTGTCGATACGGCAGGCTTGCACGATACCGATGATAGGCTCGAACAGATGGGTATTGAACGCACTGAAAGGGCAATGCGCCAGGCGCAAATTGTGCTCTATATGATGGAGCCATCGCAAGTGGAATTTGAGTTGCCAACGCTCGGCTCGGAGCAGACTTTGTTGCTTGTTGTCAATAAGATAGACACCTCATCGGAGCGAAGTGTGGAGGGGGCAATCTACATCTCGGCTCGTGAGGGTGAGGGCATAGACGAGTTGCGCAATGCACTCCGCTCAACAGTGGATACCGAGGGGCTTTATAGGGGCGAGGTTGTGGTATCGAATATGCGCCACTTCGAGGCGTTGAGTCGAGCGCATTCGGCTCTTACGGCGGCAGTATCGGCACTCGATATGGGTGTATCGGAAGAACTTTTGGCAGAAGATATTCGCTCTGCGATTACCGCCCTGGCCGAAATCACTGGCCGCATCACCTCCGACGACATCCTAAAAAATGTCTTCGCCAACTTCTGCATCGGTAAATAACCTCTCGTAACACACTGAATATCAATAAGTTATTACTTGTCTAAATAGAAAGTAAAAACAAGTAGATTTATACATTAAATAGTTGATAATTAACACTTTAAGGATTTTGCAAAAATTTGCAAAATCCTATTTTTTCGCCCTATTTCACCCCCAAAGTGATAATTTGTGCTAAAAATAAGTCGCTCTCTCAGGGCCTTACAACGAGGGTAAAAAATTAAGTTGATACTCAGCCGATACTCATTTTTCAGGGTGTTTACTATGCGTTATATTTATTATGTCGTTCAACCCAAAGATTTAATAAAATATGACAAAAATTAAACAACAAAAACGAGGTCTCCCTCCACTCGATTTGCGAGCGCAAGACCACTATGAAGAGATGCTAACCGTTGACGAGGCTGCAAAACTATCAGGATTTTCCAAGCAATTTATCTATCGTCTAACAAAAACTAATTCTCTACGCTACTGTATATTAGGTGGAATTACGCACATTAAGTATCGTCATCTACGAGCGTGGTTCACAAAACTCCTAACGAATAAAGATTGCCCATTTTGCCCCGCTTCATTCTCACTTGCTGGGTTAATGGGCTACACGAAAATGGGGCGTTGTTGGGTATTGCGTTTTGTCGAAAGATACAACATTCGCTCCTATTATTTGGGTAATTCTCGTCGCTTTAATTATGAAGATTGCATCGCTGCGTGGGCTGTTGAACTGACGGCCAATCCGCAATGGATAACCATAGAAAAAGCGGTCAAAGAATACGAGATAGAGAGTGAAATTTTACTTTCTGCTACAGCAAGTAAGAGAGTTCGCATCAAATGTAAAGATGAAAAGGTGCTGGTAAATGTGAAGGATGTCAAACAATTAAAAGAGTCAAAGCAATGGGGAGAGTAGTAATCCGCACAAAGAAGAAGTGCCACGGAACGATGTTGTCGGTATATCTTGAATTCTGTCCTCCATTTACTGATAATAGTGGCAAGCAAGTACGCTATGAGTTTCTCGATCTTGAAAAGTACACGACACCCGCAAACGAGGCTCAACAAAAGTTCAACGCCACCATAGATGATATTGCTGATGCGATTCGGTGTGAGCGATATATCAGCCTTGTTCATAAAGATTACGAGTTCCTATCCAAAAGGCGAATCAATGAAGATTTCTTGGAGTATTTCCACCGCAATATCGTGTATCGTGGCATTAAGTTCAA
>JAGCLL010000200.1 GCA_017647025.1 Alistipes sp.
TATTCCAGAACCCGAAGATGACAAGTGCTATCATTATCACGAAGTAGGTCCACCACGCAATATCCTTTCGGGTTACCTTGCTTTTACTCTTCCTCTTTTTGCTCATCTTTCGGAGGGTTTGTCGGTACAATCACATTGAATATCACATTGCCGTCAGCACCCTCGATACGCAGTCTGTTCTCCTCCTTATGCTTGATGGGAAAAATATCCATCAGAGCCTTGGCTGCATTGACCGAAACAGCACGGAGTGGTGCCGGTGACAGAGGCACACCAAAACGGTCAGTATAGTCCGAGGTGGCTGTCTCATCCATCACGGCTTTGAGTGTTTCTGCCACTTGAAGTTTCACTGCCATAGTCTCCATCTCGAAGCGTTCTGACGAGAGTAGCGATTTTATGTGCGCATATATGTGAGGTTTATGTATCAGGTAGTTCGCTGATGAAGCAGGAGCCTTCGAAGCCTTCTCACCGAACACTTCTTTAAAGCATTTACCCGGTCGCCCAGCATACTCCAACCCACCGTTCACATAGAGGTCGCAAAACTGCAACTCCTGCTCAGTGAGTGGCTTCTCCTCAGGGTTATTCTGTATGTTATCATTTAGTTCCGACATATCTTTTTCTCTTTTATTTAAGAGTAGGTGTTTTTGCTTCGGGAGGTTTAGCAAATGGTTTATTTTCTCGAATTAATTGATCCATCAGTGCCTCATAGAAGACATCGGCCAGAGCATTGGCGCACGCCTCGGCATCGGCCAACGAGTTGATGAGTCGCATATTGAATTTGATTTCGAGGTCGTAGCCCGAAATCACTGCCATCAGTTCATTGCCATCGTATCCCAAAGCACCATACATCATTCGGTCTGCGGTGCGGAATGTGATGGTTTCAGGTACTCCCTCGGGGAGTTTGTTTTCCTGTGTCATATCTTGAAATGTTTTCGTGTTTTGTCTCTTTGCTGACTTGTCATGGTCGCTCCCTCGTTGTTTCTTAGGCGTGAGGTGTAGACACCAAGCACATCGAGTGTTGCAGTTACATCGGCCGCCGCATCGTGAGCATCGTCGAGGTCTACACCTAATTGCGAGGCTACGATTTCCAACTTGTACGATGTTACCTCCTTATCGGCTGCGAAAGCCAAGCGACCTATGAGAATCGTATCGATGTAGTGCGGCTGGAAGTGTCCGTAGTAGTCCTTTGTCCCGGCAAATGTCTTCTCAAACTCCTCCATAAGCCCTGTGTAGTTCATCATCTGTTGTAAGAAACCGATATCGAACTGAATATTCTGCCCGATAAGAAAGGGCTTACATTGTTTGCCAACAGATGCGGTATTACGCTTGGCAAAGGCGATAATATCGTTTGCCACTTTGATAATATCCACTCCCTGCTGTTTGAGCATATCCATCGTTATAGCCGAGTAGTCCAATGCCTTCTTCTCGTAGAGCATTAGAGTGTTATCCTCACGGGCAATTTCACTGCGAGTGCGGAGTATCTTTTTGGTGGGTAATCCTGCCGACTGCTTGTTGTAAGGAAGGATGTAAGCCTGATACTGGTCTGTCACCTGCCAGGTATCAAGTCTTACCGCTTGTACTGCTATCTGCGTGCAGGCACAAGTTTGTGGATCAAGACCTCCTGTCTCAAAGTCAAGACCGATGCCTACATATACTTTGGGGTCTGTTTTTGGTGCCATATTACTGAATGAATAAAAGTGAGTTGCGATATGATTGAAGAGCATTAGACGCTGTGTAGTCGCTGTATCGAATCACGGCTGTTAAGATGATTATCTTCCCCTTGATATGTTGCAGTTCCTCCTTGTGTGCACGATAGAACTCATCCCATAGAGTACACTCCGCAGTCTGATTGTTCTGTGATAACAGCAGCTTCACAAATCGCTTGCGTTGCCCGGTCTCTCTGTCGGTATAGCTATGCTCTGAATACTCGGCCACGGTAGCACATACAGCAGCCTTGCGACCATCGTTCTCATCTCGCATAACATCAGTAAGAGAAATGTAGGCAGCCTTACCCTTGACCTTCGCTCTGTCTGGTGAGTTGGAGAAGATGCGACGGTAGTCAATCGAGCCGATACCTGAAACCGCAATCTGCTGTTGCGACCAGAAGTAGTGCTTATCTCGCAACTCTTCGGGGGCATCGCTCTCACGCAGATTGAAGCCTAATTTCAGTGCCGCTCGTTTAAGTATGGCATAGCGTTCCGTTACAGCCTGTACATTCTCAATCTTGTCAAAGCATCCTGCCAGGATCATATTCTTCAGGTGGCGAGTATTAACAGGTACACGACCATTCTCGACCATCGGATTTACCTCGTCCCAGTGTTTGAGGTCTTTACTTCGCAGTTTATGGCGGAAGACACGCTCGATAAAGTCTTCGATGCTCGTAAATCTGCCTCTTGCACGCACCGTAACGATATATGCGGCTGCCTTCGTTCCCAAGAACTTGATGCGGTTGAGCGACCAATAGATCTCATTAGTCTTGTAGTCGGTAAAGAACTCCACCGTAGAGTGATTGGTGTCCGGTGGCACAATCTTAGCCACCGAGCATCGCTCCATCTCCGACATCAGTGCCGGCATCTCCTTATCATCGGCCCACTGCAACGCCACCGTGTAGAA
>JAGCLL010000201.1 GCA_017647025.1 Alistipes sp.
CAGAGAGCGAGAGCCTGTCGCACGATATTGCAAAGAAGATTCAGGACGAGATGACCTACCCTGGACAGGTTAAGATCACCGTTATCCGTGAAACTCGTTCGGTAAGTTACGCAAAGTAAGGAAGGTATTATACCTTTTGATATAAAGATAACAGAGAGCCATATTTAAGGCTCTCTGTTGTCTTTATAGGCGTTGATATACTCTCTCCCCTAAAAGATACTCTATCGCATCCTCCAACTCAAAGTAGGAGTTGCTCGTTCCGTATTGGCAACACACCTCATAGAGCGAAGCACCCAAATCAGGGATAGAGATATCCGTTTCAGTGCAGTAGGCTTGTCCCTCTTTGCCGATATATCGTAACTTATATGGTTTTATCGGAAAACCGAATTTACCTCGCACAATATCAAAACCGAAGATGTAGTGGAGTTCTCCCTCCTCGCTTTCCACCTGCGAGCATCTATAATCCTGCCACCACACAAGAATATGACCAAGTGTCAGACTCATCTCCACAGGCGTATATCCTGCGCCCTTTTTTGCCCACATCCTCAATGGCAATGGCAGAGGCGCATAGAATAGTCGTTCATCTGCAAAGACTCGCTCGCTGCACTCCAATAGGCGGTAGGCATACCGAACAAACAACCCAGTTCGCCACCTCGCCTTTTCGCTGTTATCAAATGCCTGCGCATACGCTGCGCACTCCTCTCTTTCGCTCTTGCCAACCGCCTTGCAGTAGCCGAGCGAGGACAGCGGTATTACCCTCTCTACTGCCCTACCTTTCGTAGTTTGAAATGTTCTCATAATTTTAACTATTGTTAGTTAAACACGATGCAAAGGTATGGCTCCTGTTTGACACTTTTTGTCAAAAAGGTATTTGTTGGCAAAAAAAATTAGGCTCCCGAAATTCAGGAGCCTAACAGATAATATAATGGTTTATATTACTTCAAAGCAGCAAGGTTAACATCCTTAGCAGCCTTAGCCTTCAACGAAGCATCCTTCGATACTGCGCTGTTGAGTTGAGCCTTAGCACCGTTTACATCACCCTCCTTGCAAGCGATAACAGCACGCAAGTAGTCAGCCTTAGCCGACATATCGCTAGCGATGCACTGCTTTGCAGCAGCGAGGTTACCATTCTGCAAGTTTACGAGAGCAGCATTGTAGCCAGACTTCAAAGTCTGTGCAGCAGCAGCGTAATCACCCTTAGCAGCAGCAACCAAAGCCTTAGCCTCAGCCGATGCGTTAGCAGCATAACCCTCAGCCTTAGCAACATCACCCTTAGCAGCGTAAGCCAAAGCGTAGTTGTTGTTCAACTCTGTTGCAACGCTCTTGTCAGCCTTGTTCAAGCACTCAACAGCCTTAGCGTAGTTGCCAGCCTTAGCGTAAACCAATGCGAGGTTGTTCCAAGCACGAGCATCACCAGACTTAACAGCCTCAACCAAAGCAGCCTCTGCTACGCAGTCTCAAACCGATGCGATGTGGAGCAACTCCTCCAACTTCAAAGTCGAAGCCTTGCCCTCCTTGATGAATGCAACCATCTCCTCGTCGCTCCAACCAGTTACATCTGCGCTATTAACAACCTGCGCACGACGGAGTTGTGGCAAAACATCAGTTTTGAGCGACTTGAATACAGTCGACATATTCTTAATCTCCTTCTCACGCTCAGCGCTCGACGAGTACATCTTCAAAACTTGGAGGATAAGATCCTTATCAGCGATATTCGAAGCAGCAACAGCAGCCTGGAAGCCCTCCCAGTCCTCACCGTATGCAGCAGCATCGATGTTCAAACCTGCGTCAGCAAGCAACTTCTCAACAGCCTTCAAACCAGTCTTTGAGCGCTTCTCCGACAACTTGTCGTTGAACTTCTCTGGACCATCTGGTGAAGCATAACCGTTTACATAGAGCGACTGTGCAACACGGTCGTTAGCCTTGTTAGCCTCAACGCCAGCCTTCAATGCGCTCAACTCCTCAGTCTCAACAGCCTTCTTTGCTACACGAGAAGAGTTAATGCGGTAAACGATGTCAGCCTTTGTAACAACAGTTGTTACACGCTTGTAGTTGTTAGCAGCAGCCAACATAGCCTCCGAGAAATCGAGGTCAGCCTGCAATGTGTTGATACCCTTTGCGATAGTCAAACCATACTCAGCAGGAGTAAGTTTTGTGTCAGCAGGAAGAACCTCACCAGTGTTAGCATTTACGAGAGTAAACTCCTTACACTTGCCACCCTTGCACTTAACCTCAACGAGGAGTACGAGGTTCGAGAGTTGCATCTCTGGCTTGTAAGCGAACTCGATATGACGCTTAATCGAGAGAGCCTCACCATTCTTCACGAGCATACCGTTGTCGAGAACCTTCTCACCTTGGAGGAGGAGAGTATTGCCCTTAGTTACGCCACCCTCATAAACGAGAGCAGGAGTAACCTTCAACGAAGCGGTCTTGTTGAAGTACTTAGCAGGAACCTCAGCAGTGATGTCTGCAACTACCTTACCATTGTTCAATACGAGAACATCAGGAGTACAGGTAACAGTGATAGCCGAAGGGGTCTTCGCCATCTTCTTGAAGCAGTCGCAACCAGTCAAGGTCAAAGCAGCCGCTGCAAGAACCAATGTCATCTTAAAAAGTTTTTTCATAGTGTTTTTGAATAATTAAAAGTTAAAAAATTGCTTCTATTTTCTATTATCTTCTTTTGAGGGTTGAATAGGTATATACCTATTCTGCCACAAAGATATACATTTTTTTTATAAACAAATAAAAATTGTGATACTTTGCGGCTCAAACGGCTATTTTTGGCTGTTAAATTGATTTTTCGAGTTCTCCACGCAGTGGAGTTGCCATTTCGTGAGCCAATTCCGTACCTTTCTGCCCCTTGCCGAGAAGCCACATCAGTTTTGTTACGGCGGCTTCGGTCGTCATATCGTAGCCACATATTACTCCAATATCTTGGAGTCTGCGACCTGTTTCATAGAGGTGCATTGCAACTGCACCACCGTGGCATTGAGTGATGTTCACAACCGCAACACCACGCTCAATTACGCCCTGCAAAGCCTCGATAAACCACTCTGCCGTTGGGGCATTTCCAGTGCCGTATGTTTCGAGCACCACACCCTCTATGCCTTCAATCGAAAGCATTGCCTCGAATGATTTTTGAGATAGTCCTGGGAAGAGTTTTATGATGATAACTTTATCGTTTAGAGAATCATTCACCTTCAAAGGCTCACAAACCTCTGGTTTCTTAATAATTGAGTGGTTGTAGACTATATTAACTCCCACCTCTGCCAACGGAGCCAAGTTTCTCGACTCGAAAGCACTCAACGCCTCGGCAGAGTGCTTGGAGGTACGATTTGCACGGAAAAGTCGATTTTGGAAATATAGAGCAACCTCTGGAACTAATGGTCTACCCTCTGCGTCGGTTGCCATCGCCAACTCTATGGCTGTAATGAGATTTTCACGACCATCCGTGCGCAAAATACCCATCGGGATTTGACTTCCGGTAAATATCACCGGCTTTGCCAAGTTTTCGAACATAAAACTCAATGCCGAAGCGGTGTAGGACATTGTGTCGGTACCGTGCAGCACCACAAAACCGTCGTAGTTGCCATAGTTATCGGCTATAATATGTGCCAACTCGCACCATCGCTCAGGCGTAACATTCGAGGAGTCTATCGCCTCCATCTTATGCACCGAGATGTTGACATTGAGAGTTCGCACCGCAGGGAACTCCTGCTCGATAGAGTTAAAATCGAACGGAACAAGTGTTCCATTCTCGTTACGACGCATACCGATAGTTCCGCCGGTATAGACGATTAAAATCGAAGCCTTTTTCATATCGCTTTATAATCCAAAAATTCTTTTTGCATTTACCGTAGTTTGGTCGGCAACCACCTCATATTCAACACCCTGTAACTCTGCAATTTTCGCCGCTACAAAGCGCACATACGACGACTCGTTACGAGTGCCACGATGTGGTACAGGAGTTAGGTATGGAGCATCGGTCTCTACCACCAAATCTTCCAATCGCATTGCTCGCACAACATCCGCCAATGCACTCTTTTTGAAGGTTACAACACCTCCAATGCCGAATACAAAGTCGCCACACTTGCGCAGTCGCTCATACATCTCGGCATCTGCCGAAAAGGCGTGGAATATACCTCGCAAACCACGACCTCGGTACTCCTCGACAATCTGCGCCATCTCCTTCCACGCATCACGAGTATGCACCACAATCGGCAAGTCGTAGCGCAATGCCATATCGAGTTGCGCCCTAAACGCCTCGGTCTGCTCCGCCTGCCAATCACGACTCCAATAGAGATCCAAACCTATCTCGCCAACACCATAAAATCGTTCTACACCCTGCGGTGGGTTTGCGAGAAGTTGCTCAACCTCCGCCAACTCCTCACGCCAGCGAGGATTATCGTTTACCGATGTCGGATGCAAGCCCATCAATGGCACTACATAATCACCATACTCTCGACACATATCGAACAATCGCTCGTTGCTCTCGCCATCTATGGCAGGCAGAATAATGCGCTCAACACCCTCAACGACAGCACGCTCTACAACCTCTTTGCGGTCGCCATCGAAGGCCTCATCATAGATATGTGAATGGGTATCTATCAACATAAAACATACTTTTTACCTGGCAACTGACGCACCAGGCCTGAGAGTTCTAAGTTCAACAACACAGCGCTCGTTTCAGCAAGGGACAAACCACTCTTGTCCGCTATTATTTCGAGCGACAAGCCATCGGAGTTGTCCACCAGAGTGTCGTATATCGCCCTCTCCTTTGTATTGAGTTTGCGCGGCTCGAAATGGACCTTTTGTGGAACTGCGCCCTCCACCTCCCAGCCGAGCGCATTCGCAATATCCTCGGCCGAGGTTACAAGTTGTGCCAGATTTGTCTTTATCAGATGATTTGTACCCTCCGAGCGAGAATCAGTAATGCGTCCAGGCACAGCCATAATAGTTCGAGAGTAGGCATCCGCAGCCTTGGCAGTCGAGAGTGAGCCTCCATTTGATGGCGACTCCACGACCAACAGTCCATCCGCCACACCCGCAACAATGCGATTGCGAGGGATATAGAACGAGCCATTTTGTCTCGTTTGCGAATGGAGTTCGGTAATGATAGCACCGCCATTGTCGAGCATATCCTTTGCAAGAAGTCGATGTTGCGCAGGCACCACTTCGGGCAATTTGTTTGCCACCACACCTACCGTTCTAACACCTGCCGCCAGAGCCGCACGATGTGCTGCGGCATCCACTCCGAATGCCAAGCCACTCACTACGACCAAATCGGGAAACATCTCCGCCAATTCGGGAATTATTTTTGCACAAATGCTCTCGCCATACGAACTTATGCGCCTTGTACCTACCACTGAGAGGATATGTGACGACTGTAACGCCGAGATGTCGCCCAACGAATAGATGATATGAGGTCTGTCGGGCGCTTCACGCAGAAGTCGTGGGTACTCCTCATCGAGAGCAGAGAACACATCGATACCTCGCTCCTCGCAGTAGCGTAACTCCCGTTCCGCCTCGGCATAACCACCCTTTTGGGCAATACTTTGTGCAACATCCTTGCGCAACTCGGCACAAAGCATCAAACGGTGTTCGGGCTGGGCATAGACCTCCTCCGCACTGCTGTATATATCCATAAGATGCGCCACACCTCGTGAACCGAGGTAAGGTATAAAGGTCAAAGCGAGTTCGTCAAGAATCATAATACAAAGATAGAAAAAATTCAGAATGCAGAATTCAGAATGCAGAATTATTTTGCACTATACTATGCAATAAAGAGGAAAACATAGTTAAGTCCTATGCACAACATACCACCACTACCCCAAAAACTCATTTTAAGGAGGAAAGTGCAACCCAAAAGCAAAAAATCGCAAATGATTGAGTTATTTTTGAGATAAACAGGAAGCCCGATGCACAGCATAGTAAACCTATGTGAGCAATCGGGCTATCGCAGTGTAACTCAAAAGAGTTAATCAGAACAATTCCTGCACTAAAAATTGCTTATGATGAGATTATTTTTGTGCGAAACAAGATTGCGATTAAGCCGAGAGCAAAGTTTGTAAACATACTTTGCCGAGGCGTAGCAATCAAAAGCCCTCATAGAGGGATTAAGGGAGCGGAAGCGGAGCATAGTAAGCCTATGTGAGCATTCCGCTCTCCGTAGATTCGTGCAAAAAGAACTCATCAGAACAATTTTTACTCCTCGTCGGTGTCTGTGTATGCCTTCAACAACTTCTCCTGAACATCGCTTGGCACCTGCTCGTATGAATCGAACTTCATAGTGTAGGTTGCAGCACCAGAGGTGAGCGACGAGAGGGTTGTTGAGTAGCGATAGAGTTCTGCGAGTGGCACACGAGCAACCAACTTATCGAAGCCCTTGGCAGACTCCATACCCATAATCATTGCACGACGATTCTGCAAGTCGCTCATAACAGAGCCCATATAGTCGGTTGGTGTAAGCACCTCAACATTGTAGATAGGCTCCATAATCTTCGGACCTGCATTGCGGAATGCCTCCTTGAATGCATTACGAGCAGCCAACTTAAACGAGATTTCGTTAGAGTCTACCGGGTGCATCTTACCGTCGTAGATGGTAACTCGGATATCACGAGCATACGAACCTGTCAACGGACCCTCGTCCATCTTCTCCATCACACCCTTCAAGATTGCAGGCATAAAGCGTGCATCGATAGCACCACCAACAATTGAGTTGTAGTATTGGAGTTTACCACCCCATTCGAGGTCGTACTCCTCCTTGCCCTTGATATTTACGGTAATCTCCTTGCCGTTTACCTTATATTTCGATGGCTCTGCGATACCCTCGTAGTAAGGCTCGATAACCATATGCACCTCACCGAACTGACCTGCACCACCCGACTGCTTCTTGTGGCGGTAGTCTGCCTGTGCAACCTTGGTGATAGTCTCACGATATGGGATTTTAGGTGCAAAGAACTCCATCTCCACCTTATGCTCCGCAGCGATACGGTTGCGCAAGATATTGAGGTGGTGCTCACCCTGACCCTGGATAATAGTCTGTTTCAACTCCTTCGAGTACTCAACCAAGATTGTAGGGTCCTCGAAGCGTGCATCGAGCAACAACTTGCCCAACTTCTCCTCGTCGGCCTGTACCTTCGCCTTAACAGCAGCACGGTAGCGTGGCTCTGGGAATACGATTGGTTCCAATGTGATAGGTGCCGATGGCGCAGCCAAAGTGTCGTTTGTCTTTGTGCCCTTCAACTTAACGGTGCAACCAATATCGCCAGCCGACAACTCGGTAACCTTGATACGATTCTTACCCGCTACGGCAAACAACTGCGAAAGTTTCTCCTTATTGCCAGTGCGAGAGTTCACCAACTCCATACCCTCGGTCAACTTACCACGAACAACACGGAAGTAGTTGATTTCACCGATATGGCCTTCCATCTGCGACTTGAATACGAACAAAGCCACAGGTGCAGTGTCATCAGCAGCAACCTCCGAGCCGTCGGTTGCAGGGAATGCAGGAGCAACGGTTGGACCAGGTGCAACATTGATGATAAACTCCATAAGTCGCTTTGTACCAATATCTTTCTTGCCGCTTGCGCAGAATACAGGCATAGCCTGACGCTTTGCAACTCCAATCTTCAAGCCCGAACGAATATCGTCCTGTGTGAGAGTACCCTTCTCGAAATACAACTCCATCAAAGCGTCGTCGTGCTCGGCTGCGGTCTCGATAAGTTCACGATTCAATTCAAGAGCCTTCTCCATCTCGCTCTCTGGGATATCCAACTCCTCACGAGTACCATTCTCGTCGGTGAAGCGATACATCTTCATCATCAAAACATCGATGAACGAGTCGAAGCCTACGCCCTGGTTTACAGGATATTGAACGATAACCGGCTTAACCGAAGCCTTATCACGCATAGTTTCGAGAGCGTTCTCGTACGAAGCCTTCTCGCCATCGAGTTGATTTACTACGGCGATGAGTGGTTTATTCAAGATACGAGCATAACGACCGTGAAGAACATTACCAACCTCCCAGCCTGTCTGTGCATTTACGAGCATAACGCCCACATCACCAACCTTGAATGCCGAGAAGAGGTTACCACAGAAGTCGTCCGATCCTGGGCAGTCGATGATGTTGAGTTTGCGACCCATAAACTCTGTGAAGAGAGTTGTCGCATAGATAGAGCGCTTGTATTCGTGCTCGATGTCGGTGTTATCCGACAAAGTATTGTTGTTCTCAATACTACCTCGACGGTCAATAACCTTACCTTCATACGCCATAGCCTCCGCCAAGGTAGTTTTACCCGAGCCGGTGGCACCAATCAGAACGATGTTCTTAATCTCTTTTGGTGAGTAATTTTTCATAGTTGTATAAGTTTTAAGTGTTCAAAGTTTTCGTTTGTTCTCAAATCGTTTTATAAAGTTACAAAGTTTTTTGGTAACTACAAACTTTTTGCCCAAAAAATGAGCAAAAGTGAAGATATATCACACCACAATCTGGGGTAAAGAAGAAAAAATCGCCCGACCACAGAGCGTGTAGTCGGGCGAAAAAAGATTGCAATATCAAATTCTACTACATTGTAGGTTCATTCTGATAAATCTCGACTTCGGAATCACTCTGAACGCCCCAAATCCAGTTTGGATCATCCTTATCCTTGTATGTCAACCCAAAGTCGAATGAGTGCTTTGTGCAAGCGTCATAATCCTCTCGAACAGTCAATGTTACAGTGCAGTTCTCCTGGTCGATTACGATATTGTTGTCAACAATGATATACATATTGCTGATGTATGCTCTGTTAAGAACATCTACAACTCCCTCTGCTACTGGATTTGTCAACTCATACTTCAATGTAACGGTCTCGCCCGGATTAGCATAAATCTCATACTTGCCACGATTCTCATTCCACACCATATTATCCGACTTAACCCACTTCAAAGTTGGCTTGTTTGTATTATCAGCAGTCAACTCAATAAAGGTAGGGTCTGCAAGAACAGTCATACTCTCAGTATCAACTGGATATACATATACTAAGTAGTCTTTATTGACATTGTTCTCGTAGTTGTTTACGCTCAACTTAACACAATAGTCTACAAGGTTACCTTTCTGTGTTTTAAGTTTGTAAGACTCTACTTTACCGCCATACTTGCGAGCATCCTCAACACGGTTTTGTGCCATCTGTGCCAAAGTTCTTTTCTCGGTAATGTTGGTAGCAAGAGTTGCGTCTACCACATATTCAACATTCTCATCGCTTGTTGTAACATCTACAACAAACTTATGGAACTGTGTCTGCTTCCAAGTAATCTCATAGGTTGGAGCCGCAGCGTTTGGATTACGCTCCTGAGAGATGTTAAAAGTAGTCTCTGTGTAGATATTCAATACAGTACGCTCATTCTCTGTTCCTGCATTGTAGACCTTGTTCTGTCCATACTTAACGGTAACGGTAGTCGAGCGACCAATAGCCGAAGTATTCTCCTCGTAAGAGAGTTTCAACTTACCATCTTCCCACGATGGAGTAACCCAACCTGCCGCAGCAGATACTTCATACACACCGTCCGTCATAGGATTTGTAACAATACAATCGACATCCTTTGTGCCAGCCTCGCTCGATACCTTATGAGTCTGATTCTCCGCAGGAATCTCGAAAGTTGGGTAAGGTGCAAACTCTACCTCCCAAGTGTGAACAGCAGTCAACAAACTTGCAGTGTAGAGGTTATAGGTTACACCATCCTCATCAGTCTCGGTCTCACCATTAGGCTCTGCCTCGAAACCTACTGCATAGATATATCCACCCTGTGTAGCATCTCCACGAACAGCAAGCGTAGGGAACTTCTGGCTCGAACCCTGGAACCAATAGCCCTCGTTAGGCTTGTCCAATGCTCCCTCTTTACCCATCTTCTCGGCATAATCCTTCAACTGATCTGCAACGGTATCACCTGTAACGCCCAAATCTGCCAACTGGCTCGACGATACAACCATATATTTAAGATTGTCATCCTCTGGCACACAGTAGCAAGTAACCTCATTGCACGATTTCGACAACCACTCAATCTCGAATACAGACTTGTGCGAATTTTGCTTAACGGTCACAGTTACAGGATCATAATTGTCGAGTGTTGCAGTAAATGAAGCCGAACGAGGAGCAGAACCCGGATTACTAGGGTTTGACTCCAAGGTTACAACCAAGTAGTCGTCACCATCGTCAGACAATTTTACCTTCAACCACTCTGCGCTTGGCTTACCAAGAACAATCTGCGATGAGATATTCCACTTTACATTAACGGTATAAGGGAGAGTGTAAGTTCCCTTTGATGGCGCAAAAGTATCAAACTCATCGAAGGTCAAAGCAACTACACCCTCGGTATCAACATCGCCACCGCCATTACCATCACCTGGGTTATCAGGTGTACACGACACGCCTACGAACAAAGCGCAAGCAAATGCCAACATAAGCGAAAGAATTTTTTTCATAATTGTTATAATTTAAAAGTTAAATAATGTTTTTTTGTTATAATTTGCCACTTTTAGACTCTTGTGATAAAAGTCAAAAACGGGTTTCATCCCGTTCATATAGTACAAATTTATGGCATAAAATTCACTTTTCCAAATAATTTTACAAAATTTTAATAATGCACAATCTTTTCTGGCTAACATATACTGACCAACAAGGGGCGGCAACTCAACATTGCCACCCCTTTTCCCATACCTATTTTATAATATATATAGTGGATGCTAATACAAGAAATTATTGAACGGGTATCTACCGCAATGAATCTCTCTTACCATACCATAGAGGTCGGTACGGAACTTTTCGATATTTATGCGCTCGGCAGCCGAGATAAATATGCAAGGCGTATTCTGCTTCGCAAACCAACTCTGCTTCAAATCATCGAGCGAGCGATTCTCCTTGGTCGCAGGAGTGAGGTCATCCTCCTCTTTCGGTGTGTAGGTGTAGGCATCAATCTTGTTGAATACCAGATATACAGGTTTCTCTCCCGCACCAATATCCTGCAAGGTCTGCTTCACGACATCAATCTGTTCCTCGAATTGAGGGTGCGATATATCAACAACATGGATAAGCAAATCTGCCTCACGCACCTCGTCGAGAGTCGATTTGAACGACTCAATCAACTCGGTAGGTAACTTGCGGATAAATCCTACTGTATCCGACAAGAGGAATGGGAGGTTATCAAAAACAACCTTGCGCACCGTAGTGTCGAGCGTAGCGAAGAGTTTATTCTCGGCAAAGACCTCGCTCTTTGAAATCAAGTTCATCAAGGTCGATTTACCAACATTGGTATATCCCACCAACGACACACGCACCATACCGCCACGATTTGAGCGTTGTACCGCCATCTGCTTATCAATCTTTTTGAGATCCTCTTTGAGTTTTGTGATGCGGTTGCGCACGATACGGCGGTCGGTCTCAATCTCACGCTCACCCGCACCACCACGAGTACCTGTACCTCCACGCTGTCGTTCGAGGTGAGTCCACATACCGGCCAAACGAGGCAACATATACTCGCATTGTGCCAACTCCACCTGCGTCTTGGCGTAGGCAGTCTGCGCACGCTGACGGAAGATGTCGAGAATAAGGCGTGTGCGGTCAATCACTCGACACGGCATCGCAGCCTCGATATTACGGGTTTGTGATGGCGAGAGTTCGTCATCGAAGATTACCACATTTATCTCGTTCTCCTCGCAGTAAGCAGCAATCTCTTCGAGTTTGCCAGGTCCTACATATATGCGTGATGAAGGTTGCGAGAGTCGCTGCGTAAAGCGACGCACGGTCTTGATAGATGCGGTTTCGGCCAAGAACTCCAACTCGTCGAGAAACTCCTCCGCCTGACGAGGCTCCTGATTATCACGAATTACCGCCACCAAGACTGCTCGTTCCTCACGATTAATCTCGACAACTACACCCTTCTCTTTTTTATCTTTCTTCTCTTCTATCATATTTGTTTTTTAACAAAAGCCGAGCATTTTGCGCTCGGCTTTTATATTGGCTATTAGCTTTTAGCCATTGGCCATTAGCTTTTTCTACTCTAAAAGTGCATTATAAATTGTTTTACAAGGCACTCCACTAAATTCAGTTGATGAGGGGATTTCAAGGCTTGCGAAACTTTTTAATGCGGAGCATACTAGGCGTATGTGAGCAATTAAAAAGTGAGCGTAACGCAGAAATCGCCCATCAAATGGATTTAGTTTTGGATGCGGAAGTCGATAGGGAGCGTATACTTAACACGCACCGACTGATTACGCTGCTTACCAGGAGTCCACTTTGGAGAGGTCTTCAAAACTCGGATAGCCTCGTCAGAGAGTGAACTATCAGGAGTTTGGAGCACCTGAATGTTGGTGAGAGTACCATCACGCTCGATGACGAACATCAAGAGTACACGACCAGAGATGTTGTTCTCCTGTGCAATCTGAGGGAAACGAACTTTGCTCTGCACCCAGTTGCGGAAGGTCATAAGGTCACCACCCATAAACGAAGGCATCTGCTCTACACGCACAAATGGAGTATCATCTTCGAGATTCTCCTCCTCAACTGCCACCTGCTGGATAATCTCAACATCCTCGGCAAACTCGGCGAAGTCTACGCTTGTCTCGATCTTCTCATCGTTGGTTACGATGTTAAGGATGTCGGTGATAACGGTAATCTCGGTACGCTTTGGAGGCTCTGGTGGTTTCTGATCCTGACGAGTAATCTCGGTAATCTCCTCCTCAACAACAGCAGCAACCATCTCTACCTGCTCAATCTTATACTCACGAGGAGTGTAGAGGAATGCACCAATAACAATCAGTAACGATACTGCCAAACCAATTTCGAGCAACAAGACACGCTTGTTCTGAACATCTACTTTGGGGTTCTTTTTAATCTCCATTATTGTCTAATTTTAATATCTTTCGTTGTGTCAAATGTGGTAAAAATCTCGCTTACCACCTAATCAACCACAAATATAGGTATTATTTTTCAAATAATAACACGAATAATCAAAAAATGACAAAATTTTCCCTACTTTTGCAGAAATTTAAGAGCAATGGAGAGGACTTTTTTGTATGGCAAAACTTTGACGGAGTTGCAAGCGGTATGCACCGAGTTGCAGTTACCTCGCTTTGTAGCGAAGCAGATTGCCGATTGGCTCTACAAAAAGGGGGTGCGCTCCATCGAGGAGATGACCAACCTCTCGAAGGTGGCACGCACGCAGTTGAGCGAGCGATTTGAGATGGGATTACGCTCCCCAGAGAGAGTTGACGAGTCGGTGGATGGCACAAAAAAATATCTCTATCGCACCGCCCAAAACGAATTTATAGAGTCGGCATATATCCCTGATAAAGAGCGTGCTACACTCTGCGTTTCATCGCAGGCAGGTTGTCGTATGGGGTGCAAATTCTGCGCTACTGCACAACTCGGCTTGAAGCACTCGCTATCGACTTGCGACATACTCAATCAGATAGCCTCGCTACCAGAGCGTGATAGACTTACCAATGTGGTATTTATGGGTATGGGTGAGCCGTTGGACAACCTCGACAATGTACTTCGTGCGCTCGAAATTATGACCTCGGATTGGGGATTTGGTTGGTCGCCAACACGCATCACTCTTTCGACTGCTGGCGTAGCGAAGGAGTTGCGTCGTTTTCTCGACTCAACACAGGTACATCTTGCCGTTTCACTCCACAATCCTTTTCACGAGGAGCGTGAGCAGATTATGCCAATAGAGCGAGCCTACTCAATTCGCCAAGTGGCTGATATTCTGCGAGAATACGACTTCACACATCAGCGCCGAGTGTCGTTTGAGTATATCGTGATGAGTGGTTTGAACGACTCGCCACGCCACATAAAAGAGTTGTGCCGATTGCTCGATGGCATCAAGTGTCGTATAAACCTTATTCGTTTCCACAAGATTCCCGATTCACCATACTTCTCCCCATCTGACGAGAAGATGATAGCCTTCCGAGATGCACTGACACAGAGAGGCATTATGACAACCATTCGAGCCTCTCGTGGCGAGGACATCAAAGCCGCCTGTGGACTACTTTCAGCGGAAAACGAGAAAACGGAAAACTAATAAAAGGAAGGCTCAGCCTTCCTTTTATTTATTATGCCCGAACTTCAAAATCGTCAATGATTAGGCTACAACACTCTCTACAACCGAAAAAAATCAGAGGTGAGCGAGGGAATTTTGTACTAAACGAGGAAGCGAGTCCGCAGCATACTAAAAAGAGGAGATTGCAAAAAGCAACCTCCCATCTATTCAAAATCGTCAACGCCCCACCAAAAATTCATTTTAAGGAGGTAGTTGCAAGGCAAACAAGGAGCCGAGTGCGCAGCATACTATGGCGTATGTGAGCAACTCGGCTACCGAAGTTTAACGAAGCAAATGCCCCTTAAAATAATTTTTTCAGTTTAACTGTAAAATGGCGCATCAACTCCGTCTCCCAAACAATCTCCACGCCTCTGGTAATCTCGTTGCGACGGTCAAAAACATTTTTGAGAGCGGCTGCAATTACTCGCATATGGTTGTCGGTGTAGACACGACGAGCAATGCAAAGACGAAGAAGATCGAGGCCTCCGAAACGGTTTTCACGGGTTACAGGATCACGGTCAGCGAGGATGTAACCAATCTCGCAACCACGCACACCTGCTTCGAGATACAACTCGATAGCGAGAGTCTGTGCAGGGAACTCCTCCTTTGGCACCTTGGTAAGCACCTTGTCGGCATCTACGAAGATGGCGTGGCCACCCACAGGGCGCTGATAAGGAATTCCGTACTCGTCGAGCAGACCTGCAAGGAACTCAACCTGATGGATACGGGTTTCGAGGTTATCGAACTCGGTATTCTCGTCAAGACCAACTGCCAAAGCCTCCATATCACGACCATTCATACCACCATAAGTGAGGTAGCCCTCGAATGGAATACAGAAGCGTTTAGCACCCTCATACCAATCCTCGTGGCGAGTAGCGATAAAGCCACCCATATTTACGATACCGTCCTTCTTTGCCGACATTGTCATACCGTCAGCGAGCGAGAACATTTCGAGTGCAATCTCCTTGATTGTCTTGTCGGCATAGCCCTCCTCACGAGTCTTGATAAAGTAAGCATTCTCGGCAAAACGAGCCGAGTCGAGAACTACTCGCTTACCATACTTGTCGGCGATAGCACGCACCTCACGCAAGTTCTGCATCGATACAGGCTGACCACCTGCGGTGTTGTTGGTGATGGTTACGATAATGAAAGGCACATTCTCGTGGTGCTCCGCCAACGCCTTCTCCAACTTCTTGGGGTCAACATTACCCTTGAACGGGATTTCGAGTTGGGTATCCTTCGCCTCGTCGATAGTGCAGTCGAGGGCAGTAGCCTTACGGCTCTCGATATGTCCCTTGGTAGTGTCGAAGTGCGAGTTACCCGGAACAATCGAGCCCGCCTTCACAAGGTGCGAGAATAGTACATTCTCGGCAGCACGGCCCTGGTGAGTAGGGATAACATACTCAAAACCAGTGATTTTGTTAATTGTCTCTTTCAAGTGGAAGAACGAAGTCGAGCCTGCGTAACTCTCATCGCCCATCATTACTGCCGCCCACTGACGGTCGCTCATTGCACCTGTTCCCGAATCGGTCAAACAGTCAATGTAGACCTGCTCCGAACGGAGTTGGAAGAGGTTATAATCAGCCTCTTTCATCCACTGCTCGCGCTCCTCGCGAGTACTCTTCTTGATTGGCTCCACCATCTTGATGCGCCAAGATTCTGCAAAAGGAAGTTCCATATAAGTTAAAAGTTCAAAGTTAAAAATTAAAAGTTATCTCTATTTCAAGTTGTAGACAACGGTGGTTACCGAGCGAGCATTCAAGTTAAATGCCATTGCATCAGTAATTTCGTGCGCCGTGAGGTCATTGCGCTCGTCGGTGATATAGATCTTTGCCGAGGCAATCTGCTTGCGGAAGGCTTTTGGCAAAGCGACCTCAACGGATTGTTTATCGAATGTATTATTTACATAGACCGCAACCAAGCGCTTGCCATCTGGCGAAAGGTATGCCGTAGCCGCCACCTCGCTCAAATTATCGGCACCCGAAAGGGCTACTCGCTTGTAGTTTGGTCTGATGAAAAAACTATAATTGCCAAGCACATACAAGAGTTTATTCGCCTTAACATCACCCCCTCGGAAGATGTCGCCATCTTTGGCGTGCAAAGCAATCAAGGCGTGGTCGCCTCGCAGTTCCATACCCTTCCAATAACTCCAAGATGCGGTGTTTGAGTCCACCATATCGCTATAAATGATGCGAGCCATCAACAATCCCGCCTGCATATCGGCATAGTTTGCACAGTACCAATCTTTGGTAAAGCCCTCGATATTCTTCTTTCGTGCGCCTGGCAACAGACACCACTCCGACATATTGTACTCCACACCATACTTGCGACACTCCTCGCCCGCCAAGCGGTGAACATTACGCATCTTTTCGCTACTACGAACATCGTGGTAGGCGTGAGCATAGACCGCACGCTTCAAATGGCGCAAATTGCCGATATAGTATGGCGATTTCTCGTCGAAGAAGTTGCGTACAACCCAATTCGGAGCCTCCGATTCACCAAACTTGTCGGTATATCTCGAATGTGATTCGTAGAGGTATTTCAATCGGCAAGTCTCGCCAAGTTGTATGCGAAGTTTATCGAAACAACTATCCTTTGATAACTCGGCATCGAGTGCAGTCACCATTCGTTTCAACTCACTATTACGCCAAGGAGTACCCTCCTGTCGTGGAGTATCCCAACCATCCTGCGGCTCATTTATAGGGCTGATGTATGGCACATTCCACCCCTTATCCATATAGTGTTTTGCTACGGTTGCAAGGTACGATGCAAAATCGTCATAACAATCTTCCTTGATATTAGCCTTCATTCCATCTGCCGAGTAGCCCTTACCATTGAGAGTATACTGCACGAGCGGAGTGTTCGAGAAGAGGATAAAGTAGTTGCTACCACGCTTCACAGCCTCCGCCATCCAATACTCGTGGCCTGCGCACTTTCCCCAATCATAGTGCTTACCATCGACTGTTAAGTAACTCTCCGCACGACGCTGATATGGAAAGATGTCGGCATTTGGGGCCTCCAAAGTGCCTCCTCCGAGGTTCACTCGCCACGCCGACAGGCCTGCACCCTTCGGATTGCCATTCTCGTCGTACTCCTGCGAGAAGAGCCAATCGGCAATCTTCTGCTTTGCTGTTTCACTCCAATACTTACCTACAAAATCACCACTCCACGCATCCGCAGCACCAAAGTACTCGATAGTCTGGTGATGATTGGCAGGGTTAATCTCCACCTTCAACGGTTGCGCCTCGGCAATAAAAATTGCCGAAATAAGAGCAATCAATAGAACAAACTTCTTCATCTTATTATCGGTTTGCAAATTGTTTTAACTGTGCGATTTCTTGTGCCCAAATCTCCTCGTTAGGGGTTTCGAGCGTCAAAGGTATCTCCTCGAAGAGAGGCGACTGTGCGATAAAACGGAAGCAGTCCCAGCCAATAAAACCCTCGCCCAACGAGGCGTGTCTATCGACATGAGAGCCAAGCGGTTTCAGCGCATCATTGAGGTGCATACCTCGCAAGTATTTCAGTCCTACAATGCTATCCACCTGCGCAAAGGTCTTCTCGCAAGCCTCCGTACTCGAAAGGTCGTAGCCCGCAGCAAAGGTGTGGCAAGTGTCGATACAAAAGCCAACACGACTCTTATCCTCTACCTTATCTATAATATGGGCTATATGCTCCCAGGCAAAGCCGAGGTTTGAGCCCTGACCAGCCGTATTTTCGATAACAGCAGTTACGCCCTGCGTGCGATCGAGAGCCATATTTATCGACTCTGCAATGCGATCAAGCGACATCAACGAGGTTATTTTGCCGAGGTGGCTACCAGGGTGGAAGTTCAACCTGTCCAAACCGAGCAACTCGCATCGTTTCATCTCCTCAAAAAAAGACTCTCTCGACTTCTCCAACCCCTCACGCTCAGGGTGTCCGAGGTTGATGAGGTACGAATCGTGTGGCAAAATCTGCTTTGCCGTATATCCACACTCCTCGCACGCCGCCTTAAAGCGCTCACACTGCTCGGCAGTAAGCGCAGGAGCAAGCCACTGTCGCTGATTCTTGGTAAAGAGTGCAAACGCAGTTGCACCTATCGCCTTGGCATTGTGCGGAGCATTCTCCACTCCTCCCGATGCGCTAACATGGGCACCAAAGTACTTCATAATAAACTTCGTTTATAATTGAGAATTAAGAATTAAAAATTCCTAATATCCACATCTAAAAATCGTCAATGGTGGTGGAAATTTTGTGCGTTACGCAGTGGCGAAAAGCGCAGCATAGTAGACCTATGTGAGCATTTTCGACGCAAGTAAGGTGCAAAATTTACCCGCCAGAACGATTTTAAACAAGTCCTTCGACATTTCCATCCTCGGCAAGGTGGATATTTACTGCCTGCGGAGTCTTGCTAAGGCCCGGCATACGCATAATATCGCCAGCGAGAACTACTACAAAGCCACTACCTGCATTGAGTTCAATATCCTTGATTTTGAGGGTGAAGCCCTCAACACTACCGTACAACTTCGCATCGCCACTGAATGAGTATTGAGTCTTTGCAATGCAGACAGGAAGGTTACCCATACCCCACTTTTCGAGCAAGGCAATCTCCTTTTGTGCCTTCAAACTGAACTCCACCGAGCCTGCGCCATAAATCTTCTTGGCGACCTTCTCAATCTTGGTCATTATGCTATCTTCGAGGTCGTAAGCATAAGCGAGTGGCGCTGATGGCTGATTTTCGATAAGGTCAACAGCCGCCTCCGCCAACTCTTTCGCTCCCGCACTGCCCTCCATATAGGCGTTGTTGATTACACAACGAACACCCATCTCGGAACAATGCTCCATAACGAGAGCAATCTCCTCGTCAGTATCGCTTGCAAAGCGGTTGAAGCAGACCAAAACGGTCTGACCGAACTTCTGCAAGTTGGCAATATGGCGGTCGAGGTTAGCAAAACCTCTCTGTAAGCCCTCGGCATTTGGCAACTTAATCTCCTTCTCGTCTACACCACCGTGCATCTTCAACGCCAAAGTCGATGCAACGAGCACTGTCAGATCGGGCTTCAAGCCTGCCTGACGGCACTTGATATCGAAGAACTTCTCTGCTCCGAGGTCTGCACCAAATCCCGCCTCGGTAACGGTGTAATCCGACCACGACATCGCCATACGGGTTGCAATAACCGAGTTACAGCCGTGAGCGATATTTGCAAATGGACCTCCGTGGATAATTACAGGGTGATGCTCGGTAGTCTGAACAAGGTTAGGATTGATAGCATCTTTCAACAACGCCACGATAGCGCCCGTAACACCCAAGTCCTCAACAGTGAATGGAGTATCATCGTAGCGCACACCCAAGACGATACGACCGATGCGTGCATACAAGTCGTCGATATTGCGTGCAAGGCACAAGATAGCCATGATCTCCGATGCAGGGGTGATATCGAAGCCCGTTTCGGTAGGGATACCATTTACCGAGCCTCCCAATCCCGATACGATATGGCGCAATGAGCGGTCGTTAATATCGAGCACTCGTCGCCACATAACCTTCTTCAAGCCCACCTGCTTCGAGCGATTGTGGTAGAGATAGTTGTCGAGCAATGCTGCGATAAGGTTGTTAGCCGAGGTTACGGCGTGGAAATCACCCGTAAAGTGGAGGTTTATATCCTCCGAAGGCAACACTTGGGTATAACCACCACCTGTTGCGCCACCCTTCATACCGAAGCAAGGTCCCAACGAAGGCTCTCGCAGAGCAATCATTGCTCGTTTGCCGATATGGTTGAGTCCCATACCCAAACCGATACTTACGGTTGTCTTACCCACACCCGCTTTGGTTGCGGTAATGGCTGTAACGAGGATAAGGTGGCTCTTTTTTACCTTCTTATCGTCGATAAGTTTATAAGGAATTTTAGCGATATGCTTACCATAGTTAAAGACCTCCTCCTCTGGGAAGCCTACCTTGGCTGCTACCTCACGGATGTCCTTCAATTTCACCGAGCGTGCAATTTCAATATCTGACTTCATAGACTTTATTTTTATTTATTTGTTTTTATTCACAACTTTCTACAAATATATAAAGAATTTACGATATTTATTGTATATTTGTCTATCAAAAATCGCAACAAATAGTAAAATATACGATTATGAAGAGAATTTTTACACTTTTTGCTGCTATTGCAGCGTGTACTGGCATCTCAAATGCGCAAGCAACCGTCGAGTCGGCAACCCCTCAGGAGCAGGTAACATTTGCCAACGAGGTTAAGACCGAGAAGGTCGCACCAACATTCAAGAGCGAGGCTCAGATCAAAGCCGAGAAGGCCGCTATACGCAAGGAGCGCAACACCATCGAGTTCAACGCCACTTTGAACGGCTCACTCGCCCACTTCAACGACAAGTGGTTGTCTGTCAATGGAAATACCAACTCTTTGACTGGAATTGGCAATATACTCTTCACCCACACCTACACAAAGGAGAAGTTCACCATCGGCACAAAGGTAACAGGCAAGTTGGGCTACGCCTACAACTTTACCGACGACTCAAATAGCAGCACTGTATCGAAGAGTCAAGACGAGTGGTTTATCCAGACCTCCCCTGCTTATGTCATCTCGAAGAGTTGGAATGTTGGAGGTTCACTCTCGTTGCGTTCGCAGTTTGCAAATGGTTGGGATAGCACCGATAAGGAGGCACGAAAACTCACCAGCGCAGGCTTCGCTCCGGCATACCTTATCGCCTCGGTTGGTGTAACCTATGTTTGCCAAAACAAAAAGTTCCCTATCAAAGTCAATATCGCTCCGCTCTCTATGAATGCAACATTCGTAACGAGCGATGATGTACACTCATACTACTATGCAGTTGCAGATAATGGTCTTGCAGACCTTCGCACCCTCTATCCTACCTATGGCGATTACGAGGCTGCACGAGTTGGCAACACTCTCGATAAGAGTGACACATATAAGGATTTGTACAACAAGCCTTATGTTTATGGTTTGACTTTGGAGAATGGCAATCAGCGCTATGAGGGTGGTTCGTCTATCCAGATTGATTTCGACAAGACATTCGGCAAGAAGGGCATCTTCCGCTACCGTACTACGCTCTACTCATTCTATGGTTGGATTAATCAGGTTGCGCAGCAGCAAGCAAGTCGCAAGACTGGTGTTGAGTACGAAAGTATTGCTCCGACAGTTCGTTGGGAGAACACCATCGACATCAAGGCTACAAAGTACTTCTCGACACAGTTCTACTTCCAACTCTACTACAACAAGGCGCAGAACGCAAAGATTCAGACACAGACAGTACTTGGCGTAGGTCTTGCATACACCTTCAAGAACAAGTAATTGTTGATTTTTCAGCCAATGGCTAATGGCTAAAAGCCAAGGAGATTATGAAAGGGATAGCAAAGCACTTTTTTAGAACAATTGTTCTACTTTTAATACTATTCGTAGGTTGGTTTGCCGGAGTATATTCCGGCAAACGGCTTGCGAATAATCAGGTGCGTGTCTATCTCAACAACCACAACTCTCACAACGACAAACTCACACGAGTGTTGTCGATGATTGAGAATGAGTATGTCGACTCCATATCTCGTGATTCGTTGGCGGAGTTGGCTATTCCTGCCATACTTCACAAGTTAGACCCCCACTCTGTATATATGCCTCCAAAGCAGTTCGAGGAGGCCGATGAGCAGTTGCAAGGCGAGTTCGACGGCATCGGCGTAGTCTTCAATATGGCTACCGATACGGTTATTGTGCTGAATGTTATTCCATCGGGACCAAGTCGCAAAGCGGGTGTGCAGGGAGGCGACCGCATCATAAAGGTCAATGATACGCTCATTGCAGGTCAGAAAATGTCGCAGATAGCGGTTATGAAGCGCCTGCGAGGTCCTCGTGGCACACAGGTAAAACTCTCCATCGAGCGTAAGGGCATCAAAGATTTGGTAGATATTGTTGTAACACGAGATGCCATACCTCTGCACAGTGTAGAGGCATCGCTGATGCTCACCGACAACATCGGTTTTATAAAACTATCGCAATTCTCACGCACCTCGTTCTCAGAGATTAAAAAGGCTCTCACATCGCTTCGCGCGCAGGGGATGACCTCGCTCATATTCGACCTACGAGGCAATTCGGGAGGTTTCCTCGACCAAGCAATACTTATTGCCAACGAGTTCCTACCGGCAGGCTCATTGATTGTCTACACCGAAGATCGCAATGGCAAGCAACTACGCCAACACAGCGATGGCAGAGGTGGCTCAACCGACCTCAAAATGGTCGTATTGATTGATGAGGCAAGCGCCTCTTCGAGCGAGATTTTGGCGGGAGCGTTGCAAGATAATGACCGCAGTACAATCATTGGTCGCCGTTCATTCGGCAAGGGGTTGGTACAGTCGCAAACGCCATTTGAAGATGGCTCTGCGCTGCGCCTTACCGTAGCAAGATACTACACTCCGACTGGTCGTTCCATTCAGAAGCCTTACACCGCAGGAGATGGCGAAAAGTACGAACACGACCTTATAGACCGCTTCAATCGCAACGAGTTCTTCTCGGCAGATAGTATTCACTTTGCCGATTCGTTGCGCTATACCACGCCGAAAGGCAAGGTAGTGTATGGTGGAGGTGGTATTATGCCCGATATTTTCGTGCCACTCGACACTCTCAATGTAACCAAGTATTTCTCGGAGGTGGCAGGTCGTAATATCCTCTATCGCTACACTATCGAGTACGCCGATAGCAATCGCAAGGCGTTGGAGAGAGCAAAGAGTGTTGCAGAGTTGAAGGCTCTGCTCGATAGCGACAAGTCGCTATTCTCGGACTTTGTGCGCTATGCCGAAAAGCAGGGCGTGAAGCCGAATTGGAAGGAGATAAATCGCTCACGCAGCATTATGGAGGCGCAATTACGTGCCTACATATCTCGCAACTCCGACCTCGAAGATAACGCCTTCTACTACTTCATCTACCCGATAGACAAAACGGTACTTCGGGCGATAGAGGAGTTGAACAAATAGTAAAGAAAATGGTCGAGCATTTTGCTCGACCATTTTTCTATTCTACCACAGCCTCCAAAATTCCGACCGCCTTATTAGGTTGCGGTGTAATAATCAGGCGGATCGCCTCGGCTTCGATAGGTCTCTCGGGATGCACCATATTGAATTGGTTGAGAAGCACGCCATAGTTATCAGTAATATATGGCTCGTAGCCATACCACTTTCCATCGAGCAGATACTCTGCACGCCAACTTGCAGGGCGCATAATGGCTCTACCATCCTCGAACCAATAGACCGAAACACTCTCTATCGGCTGACGCTTCTTCAACTTAATCTCAATAGTCTGCACTCTACCCTCCTGTCGATATGAGGTCCAACGCAAAATAGAGTTGTCTTTCGACGATTTAGGATATACTCCATCTATAACGGCAAAGGCATCATCTCCCTCGCGAGCATACGAAGCCTTTACGGTCTCTATATTTTGGGCAACCTTATCTCTGCCGGCTATTGCAGTAGCCTTATCACGAGCAAACCACACATTCATAGCGGCATAGTCGCCACGATTGTTCCACGCATAGTATGGCACAAGTGTCAAGGTCGAAGTTGCAGCCTCATCACCCGTCAAAGCCGAGCACTCTTGTTTGATATATGGGATACCACTCATTACGCCCGAGCTAAACGCCCCCATCGTAGTCGCTCCCATATTGCTATCCGAAACAAAGTAGGTTGCAACATCGTGAGCATTATCCACCTCCTCAGCGCAGAATACAATCGGGCCACGAGTGATACAGATACGATTGCGGTCAGCCTCAACCTTATCTATAGCCTTCGAATAGCGCACCTCCATAGGCAAATTCAGTTCAACCTTATCGCCCTTGCGCCACTTGCGCTCAATAGGAACAAAGCCATTTACGGTCTGTGTCGTAACCTTCTTGCCATTAACCACAAGGCTATACTGCATCTGCTTTCCATCGGCATAAGAGTACAACTCGCCCGGCACAAATTTATCATTCACCCACGATGGAATACGCACCCACAAGGTAAACTTCTCACTTTTATCCTTTGGCTCAACTGCAATAGAGATTTTGCCGTCGAATGGATAGTCTGTCCTCTGACTCAACTTTACGACACCACCTTTCAGTGCCACCTCAGTAGTCGTTCCCACATAGAAAGAGCAGTAGATATCGTCATCGGTCGTGGAATAGACCATACCCGAAAGTTGCGGAATAAGTCGTGCAAGGTTCGATGGACAGCAAGCGGTGCTGAACCAAGGAGAACGACCACCATTGCCTTGATTGAACGCCTTGTGCCTATTATTCTGCAACGGATTCACATAGAAGAATCTATCTCCCTTGAGGTTTACTCCGGCAATGATATTGTTATAGAGTGAAACCTCTGCCACATCGACATACTTCGCCTCGGCCGACATCAAGAACATTCGATAGTTGAAGAACAAATTTCCGATCGCCGCACAAGTTTCGTTGTAGGTATCACGATTTGGCAACGAGTAGGCCGCACCAAAGCCCTCAATAGCCGGCACCGTACCCAAACCTCCAATAATCTGCATCTTTTTATCGACCAGATCGTGCCAAATAGCCTCCAATGCAGGCAACAATGTCTTATCGCCCTTGGCTGCTATTATATCGGCCATACCGGCATATTGGTATGTGGCTCGTACGGCGTGACCAACCGCTTCGTGCTGCTCTCGCACAGGTTTATGCTCCTGACGTCGATAGCTACCACCTTTTAGACCACGGATATTTATAAATCGCTCCGCCATATCGAGATATAGCCTCTTGCCCGTAGCGTGATACATCTTTACCAATGCCAACTCTATCTCCTGATGGCCCGGAGCCTCCATAACAGGCTTACCACCATTGTAGTCGGCATCACCCTCAAAGAAGACCTTGTTGATGTGTTGTGCACTCTTCTCTGCCACATCCAGCCACTTGCGCTTGCCGGTAGCCTGATAGTAAGCAATAGCAGCCTCGTACATATGTCCCATATTATAGAGTTCGTGCGAACTTCTCACATTCGAATATGGCGTTTTGCCCGCACCTCTGTTGTTCGACCTATTACGCAGATGCATAGGAAGTGTATGGAGCTCGTAGAGATATCCATCCGGTTTCTGTGCTGCCGCAATGATATCTATTATTTCGTCCATCTTGGCTTCAAGAGCCGCATCCTTCTCGAGCATAAGTATATATGCCACACCCTCCATTACCTTGAAGAGGTCGGATGCAGAGTAGTATCGACCCTGAAATTTACGAGTAACCTCCTCGCCTCTAAGGTATGCACCCACGCTGCGAAGGTTCTCCACAGAATAGACCATCTTGTTGAGCGAAAATGGCACCAGGGTCTCCTTCTGAATCTTCAAACGAGGTAACCAGAAGTTATCGTTAATCTCGACCTTGTTGAATGGCACCTGCTTGAGGCTCTGCTGCTTGGCACTCTCCTTAGCCGACAGGACCATCGGCAAACACAACAAGACAAGTACCACATAAAATATCTTCTTCATAATGTATATAGGTAATTATAGGTTTCTGTTACAAAGATAGCAAATATATTCGAAAATATCACCCACAACCTATTATTTCTTGTCAGAAGTCGTGGAAAAAAGGGCGGTCTTGCGACCACCCTTCCATATATTCAAAATCAGAGATATATCAAACCTTCCACTACTTCAAATTGGATTTTAAGGAGGTAAGACACACCCCCCTCAACCTATTTCTTGTCAGAAGTCGCAAGCTTTCCACAACTTCAAATTGGAATTTAAGCAGATGGTTGCAAGGCAAACAAGGAATCCGCTTGCGCAGTTTACTAAGCGTAAATGAGCAAGCGGATTATCGAAGTTTAACGCAGCAAACGCTGCTTAAAAACAATTTCTACTTTTTAGCACGGCTCGACTTTTTCAAAGTCAGAGCCTTCTCCACCTCAATCTGGAAGTCCGAAAGAACATTCATATAGTTGATGAACGCCTCATAAGACGAGCCATAAGGGTTGAAGTAGGAGTGAACATCTCCATCAGAGAGCCACTTGGTAGCCATATAGTAGAAGTGATCCGAGGTCTGCATAAAGTTCCATACATACTCGAAATCCTTATTCTTCAACGAGCGAACCTTGTCCTTCATAGCATACAACTTCGAGAACGCCTCGTTCTGCAAGTCGTTACCGAGCCAAGCAGTGATATCACGCTCCTCATCAGCCCACGACATAACATGAGGGCAGTGGAGAACTGCAACTGGCTGATGCTCGGCTGCGGTCTCCGAAACGGTAGCAAACTTCAAATCGCCACGCTTCAAAATCGCAGCAGGGAGATTCTTCACAAAGTCGAAGATACCGGTCGAAGCCTTCTGGTGCTCACCGAATGTCTCGTAATCCATAAAGAGGTTGAGTACCTCGCCCTCCGACTCCGAAAGCCAAGCGGCATACTTATCGGCTGTGAGAGGATACTGATCCCAACCTTGATTAGAGAATCGGAATGCGATATCGTCTGACAACTTGTAGTTGCGGAGCAAGAGTC